>NZ_JARAMM010000023.1:0-50280 GCF_028807335.1 Sulfitobacter sp. PR48
TGTCTTAAACCTGGTGAGGAATGAGATCTTCGCCGGAATTTGTGACTTGCCCGAAACCCTTGACAGAGGCCCGCCCCATTACGGAAGTGGGCCTTTTGTCGTGGTGATCCCTGAAGCCGGGGATTGGTCACGCGCAAGCGCGCGCGGGCCACACCTCACCCACTTGGAAGGATATCCCATGACCACAAGCTTTGCCCCTCTCACCGTCGCCATCGGCGATCTGGTCCCGCATCCCGCCAATGTGCGCAGCAACTCGCCGGAAACTTATGACCTCGAGAACATCGCCCATCTGAAGGCCAGCATCGCTGTGCTGGGCCTGCTCCAGCCGCTCCTCGTCCAGATGCTTGACGGCAAATATGCTGTCCTCGCCGGTGGCCGACGCCATGCCGCGCTGAAGGAGCTGGTTGCCGACAAGGCCGCCAAGGAGTTCACAGCGAAGACCAAGGTGGACTGCCGCCTTGTGCCGGAAGACTGTGACGTCACCACGGCGCTGTCGCTCGCCGAGAACATCACCCAGGCACCGATGAATGCCATCGACGAGTTCGAGGCCTTCGCCCGGATGATGGAGGTCGACGGCCAGACGCCCGAGACCATCGCCAAAACCTTCGGCACCACCGTCTCCGCCGTGAAAGGCCGGTTGCGCTATGGCCTTATCCATCCCGACATCCGCGCCGCGGCCCGGGGCAAGGTGATTACGCTCGACACGATGAAGGCCTTCGCCGAGCATCCGAGCCAGGAGGCGCAGCGCGAGGTCTTCGAGGCGCTCACGAAGGACGGCGGCTATCTGCAGGCCTATACCGTCCGTCAGGCCCTCAAATCCCGCGGCGTGCAGGTCAGCGATGATATCGGGGCTTTCGTGCGCGAAGACTACGAGGCGCGTGGCGGTGCCGTCGCGGCTGACCTTCTGGAAGAGCATTCCGTACTCGAGGATGCGGCGCTGGTCGAAACTATCCTGCTCGAGAAGCTCGGTGCGGCTGCCGAAGAGACCCGTATGAGGCTGGGCTTTGCCTGGGCCGATGCGATGGTGCGCTATGATTACGCGACCATGGCCGACTACGGCCGCGTCTATCCCGGCCCCGTTGAGCCCGACGAGGCCGCCCAGAAGCGCATCGATGAGATCACCGCCGAGCTCGAGAAACTGCAGCTCGAGATGGAGGATGAGGGGCTCGAGGACGACACCTACAACGCCCTTTACGAGCGCGTGGACGCTCTGGAAGAGGAAGCCCGCGACCTGCAGGAGGCCTACAGCACCGAGGACCTCGCCCGCGCTGGTGTGATTGCGTCGTGGTCGGCCGGTAAGGTCACGCTCCATGTGGGCCTCGTCCGCCCCGAGGACACCGTCAAAGAGGAGGGCGCGCGCGGCTCCGCGAGTAATCCGACAGGGGAGGAGGCCCCGGACCCGGGCGAAATCACCTACCCGGCCTCACTAGCCGAGAACCTCAAGACAGAGCGGGCCATGGCCCTTGGCGCTGCGATGGCGCTGCATCCGGAGGCCACGCTCGATCTGACGCTCTTCAAGCTGGTCAGTGACGTTCTGGCCAGTGGCATGAGTGTCACGCAGGCGATCAAGATCGATGCCCGCAAGGAATACCGCAGCCATGCCAAGATGGACGAGATCGACGAGACCTCGCTCGAGCAGGTGGCGGCGGCGCATGATGCGCTTGACCTCTCGTGGCTCGACGACGCCCGCGCGCCCGCCGATCAGTTCGCGGCGTTTCGGGCCCTTCAGGCAGGGGAGAAGGCCAAGCTCGTCGCCTATGCCACCGCCAGCACCACGCAGTCCTGCTTCGCGCGGGATCATCGGCGCGACAGCCTGATGCATGCGTTCGAGATCGAGATCATGCCCGACATCCGCGCCCACTGGACGCCGAATGCGGCGCTCTTCAACCGCTTCAAGAAGGTCTGGCTCCTGAAGATCCTCGGCGAAGATCTGGGTCTGGCCCAGGAGGCGGTGACGCTCGCCTCGTCGAGCAAGAAAGAGATCGTCGCCTTCTGCGACAAGCTCTTTGCAGAGCCCTTCGCCACACTCACGGACGCGCAGCGCGCTGCCGTGGCCGCCTGGTGCCCGCCGATGATGCAGACCGCCGGTGTTGCCTGTGATGAGGCGGCACCCATTGCAGAGACCCCGGAACCTGACGGCGAGGTCGCGAAAGCGGCCTGACGCATCAAGTGACCCGCGCGAGGCGCAATGCCCGCGCGGGTCGATCCTCCCACACCCAACGGAAAGACATCCCCATGGCTATTCTTAAGTTCTCTGCCTCCGCTGTTGCGGCGCAGATCGCCCATGCGCGCGCCTGCAAGACCTTCCTGCCCAATTGGAACGGGCCCGTGGACAGGCCGGCCCTGATCCTCATCGTCGGCAATGGTGTGCATCTGCGCTCAAACGGCATCGATGGCACGACCACCCGTATCGTTACCACCGAGCAGGCCGATCCCTCCTTCGCCTTCGCCGACGGCATGAACCCGTTTCGGGACACCGACTGGATGGCGCAGCGCCGCATGGCGTTTCGTGATCTGACCGGCCAGTTCTACACCGACATCCTGGATGATGTGCAGGTGCTCATCGACCGGGGGCGGGGGGCGATCCGGCTCGCCACCGATGGCCACAGCATCCGCGTTTTCGTGCGCCGGGCCTCGGACTATCTCATCGGCGGGACCTACGAAGTGCCCTCGGGCCTCGGCGGCTTCTTCCGGGTCATCCTCAAGGATGCCTGCGATACCTTCGCGATCGTGCAGAACTGCGGCAATTGCGAGGATTTCGACGCCATGCAGCCCTACCGCGTGCCGCTCGATGCGCTGATGGAAATCGATGACCGGAGGGCGGCGTGATGGGTTGGCTCTTCTACACCGACGGCCGCGTCCAGACCTACGCAGATGAGAAAGCGGAGATTGCTCGGCTGTGCACCTTCGAGGGCGAAAGGCGCAAGACGGAACTGGTCAAAGCCTGCAAGGTGGGTTCGACTTGGTACGCGGCGGCAAAGGTCACATATATCGACGGCACCCCTGTCGAAGACACGACCTATGTCACCGATGCGGATGGCTCCATCACTTTCGCCGCCGTATTCCTTACCCGATATGATGACGGCAGCTGGGGCTACAAGAACATGGAGGAAAGCGCGGGACCGGTCGAATCCCGCGCGCCACTGAGCCTATTGGCCCTGCTGTCCGAGCTGAAAGACCCAGACAGCTATGCTCATGCCTGGTGCCAGCGCTGCCAGGACTGGGCTGCGATCCCGGACTACGAGGAAGGCGACAAGATCAAGCTCGCAGCACCTGTGACGCTCACCGATGGCAGTACCTGCCAGATTGTCACCGCGACCCACTACAGGCGCGGGCGGCAAAAGCGCCGCTGCTACCGCATCGAGGAAACTGGTGGGCTCGTGCGCCTGTCGAAGGCCTCGCTTGCGGGCTCGGAGCTGCTCAGCTCCGCGAAAGGTGCGGCTAGCCCGGTGCTGGCGGAGTTCCTGACGAGGCGAAATTAGGTCCTGCGCCGGACGGGTCATCGACCTGCCCGGCGACAGCAGATGCTGCGGCTTGTCTTGACAAGGCAATGCAAATGCATTACCTATCGCAGGCAGCAAAGATCCCTCTCTTTCAGGAGACTGCCATGACAGCGCTCGCACAAGATGTCTCGAAACTCACGGATCGGTATCAGACGACCGTGCCGGCGGGTGTTCGCAAGCAACTCAAGCTGGGCAAGGGCGACCAGATTCGTTACTGCACTGAGCCGAGTGGCAGGGTCTATATCGAGCCCGTGCGCAGCGAAGAGGAAGATCCCGTGCTCGGAGCCTTTCTCGATTTTGTCGAGGCCGATATCAAGGCGCATCCGGACCGCATTCGGGCCTTCGATGGGGCTTTGCATGACCGTCTTGCAGCACTGGTCGGAGACGTTGACGTCGATCTCGATGCGCCGCTATCGCTCGAGGATGAATGAGCGGCGATAGCGTGCCCGCCCAAGCGCCCCTTGTCGTAAACGGATGGTCGATATATGCGCATCCGCTCTTTCTGGACCAGCTCGAAGGGCTGACCCTGGAGGTCGAGGCGCGTAAGGCGCGCGATCCCAAGACCTGGCGCAAGAAAAATTCCACGAAACGGCTGGCCGCCATCTTCAAGCTGGTGACCGAGGCCATACCGGCAGATCCGGGTGCCGCAGCCTTCCGGCAAGGCGGCACACTCGGCGACCACCGCAAGCACTGGTTCCGGGCGAAATTCTTCCAGCAGTATCGGTTGTTCTACCGGTTCAACAGCGATGCGAAGGTCATCGTGGTGGCCTGGGTGAACGACGACAAGACCCTGCGCGCCTATGGCAGCAAGACGGATGCCTATGCGACGTTCAAAGGGATGCTGGAAGATGGCAACCCACCTGACAATTTCGACGCGCTCTTGAAAGAAGCTGCGGCGGCGGACAAGCGGTTCGAAACTTCCCTTGAAGCGGCGCCAGATCGGTAGGTGGCCCGGTTTGCTGTGAACCTACCGGCATTGCCGTTTACGACGTCAGGCTGGGTGATGTAGCATCAACCCATAGTATAGTCGGAGAAAGCGCAATGGACCCAAAGGGTAAGGAAGGGCCGCACCTCGGCACCGATGAGCAAGGCGCGTCTCGGATGAAACGGAAGCGTTGCCAATTTGCGGTGCGCGTTGCAGACATGCCCGATGACCTCGGCAAGCTTCTGGACTGGGGCCTAGAGGAGCATTTCCGTGGCCGCTGAAGCGAATTCGTATGACGCCTGGTTTTGCGCGCAGGTACAGGCCGCGCTGGAGGATGCACGCTCGGGAACATCTCAGGTTCAGGTGATGCAGGCCGCACAGGCATTGATTGATGCGAAGCGGCAGGTCGAACCCAAGTCCTGACCAAGCCTTGGAGGTCAGCGCGGTCTGACCCCGTCACCCTGAAAAGCGAAAGCGGGCTTTTTGTCCTTTGGAACTCAGACCCTGATCCAAAGGAAATCCCCATGTCCAAGCCCAAACCGGCAAACCCGGCTCTCTCAATCTCCGACGCTGATCTCGTCTGTGCGCTGGCGCAAATCGGCGCGGAGATCGACCACCAACCCCTGCGCAGCTCAGCGCTCGCGCGCATCATGCGCGAGACATTCCATGGCAGTGATGCCGGCGGCGCCTGGGACGGGATAGTGTCCCACCGACTGGTGTAAGAGCGCCGACCTTCGGAGAAGTCCAAGCCTGATCAGGAGGCCACGGCGGGCAACCTGATGCCGGGATTGTCGATGACGCGTGCGAGGGATTCAAGGCTCATGTAGCGGCGCGCGACTGTCCACTCGTCATTGGTCTCCAGCATCAATGCGCCAACGAGCCGAACAATGGCCTCGTCGTTGGGAAAGATGCCGATGACATCGGACCTTCTCTTTATTTCGCGGTTCACCCGCTCAAGTGGGTTCGTCGACGCGATCTGGGGCCAGTGCTCGCGAGGGAAATCCATGTAGGCGAGCACGTCATCGCGGGAAGCGTCCATCAGGGCGCCGAGCGTCGCCTGCTTCTCACGCAGCGCGTCGGCAACCACCTCCCACTGGGCTTCGGCATCGGCCTTGTTGTCCTGGGCAAAGATCGTCTTCAGCATCGCGGCCACGGCCGTGCGCTGCTTGGCCGGGGCATGGGCCAGAGCGTTTCGCATCCAGTGAACCCGGCATCTTTGGTGGGTCGCATTGAAGACCCGCCGCGCGGCGGCCCGGAGCCCCTTGTGATCGTCGGAGATCACCAGTTTCACTCCCCGCAGGCCGCGGTCGGCAAGACTGCGCAGGAAGTCGATCCAGAAGGTTTCTGCCTCGGAGAGGCCCGTGGCGACGCCCAGCACCTCGCGTTTGCCATCTTCGTTGACTGCCACGGCCACTATCACAGCACGGCTGACGATCCGCCCGCCGTCACGGACCTTCAGATAGGTCGCGTCGAGCCAGAGGTATGGCCAGCTCCCCTCCAGCGGCCGATCCAGGAACGCGTTCACCCGATCGTCGATCTCGCCGCAGAGGCGACTGACCTGGCTCTTCGACATGCCACCGGCGCCCATGGCCTTCACCAGGTTGTCGACCGAGCGGGTGGAAATGCCTTGGACGTAAGCCTCCTGGATCACGGCCACGAGCGCCTTCTCGGCCGTGCGGCGAGGCTCAAGGAAGCTGGGCAGATAGCTGCCCTTGCGCAGCTTCGGAATTTCCAACGCGACCCGGCCGGCACGCGTGTCCCAGTCCCGCGCGCGATAGCCGTTCCGATGGACCTCGCGCAGCGGCGAACGCGCGCCCTTCGCAACGCCCGTTCTCGCCTCAACCTCTGCCTCCATGATCCGCTCGGCCGCGAAGGCCAGCATCTCGCGGACCAGATCTCCATCAGCCTGCTTTTCAACCAGCTCGAGCAGAGCCATTCTGTCGTCGGTCATCGTCGTCTCCATCTGGTTCAAGGTTGCCCAACCTGAACCTACTTCGAAGATCGACGGTGACCGCCAGCGTCACACCCGGCCGCGCGCTGCGCTACGCCAAGGGCTCCGCCCGCGGCCTCTTACACCAAGCGTTGGGACACTATCGTTTCGCGCCAACGGAGCAGCATTGCGGGGCGCACTTTGCGACGGTGTGGTCTGGCCGCGCAGTCGATGGCACCGGTTGAACGTCTTGCTGGGTGCTGTTGCCGCCAAGCTGATCTCAGCCACGCATTACGTCTGGGCCGGGCTTGCCGTGGGCGTGGTGCTGGCACCTTTCGACTATCTGTTCTTGATGGTATTCGCCGGTTTTTCACTTGTGCTGTCGCGGTTTGTCCGGGTGCCGGGAGGTTTTGTCATCGGGTCCGCACTGGCGTTCGATCTGCTCGGAGTGCCCGTTGAACAGGCCCTTTTGATGATCCTGTTCAACTGGATGATGTCGATCATACTCGTCGTCAGTGTCGGGCTGATCGTCCTGTGGCAATCCGGCATCGACATCCGGCGCGCGCGACAGGAAGCTGAGGCCGCCGATGTCAGCGCCTGACGTCCCTGTTCTGCGCAACCAGCGGAGGCGCTTTTGGCATGGCGCGCGCAAGCCACTTTCTCGTGCGCATTGACATGAAGGAATAGACCCGACCCTGTCTGGAGCGTATGTCCGCCCCGATGAAAACAGTTCTGATCAACTTCATTGCCGCGCTTGCTGAAATCACTGGATGTTTTGCCTTCTGGGCTAGGTTCCGACTGGACAAGAGTCCGTTCTGGCTGGTGCATGGGATGCTGTCATTGGCGGTTTTCGCATCGTTGCTAGCCCTCAGCCCCGCCGATCAGGCGGGACGCGCCTATCCAGTCTACGGTGGCATCTACATCGTATCGTCCCTGCTATGGCTATGGGGTGTGGAAGGCCATCGCCCGGATCAATGGGATGTTATCGGAGCGGCCATTTGCCTTGTCGGTGCGGGTATAATTCTCTTGGCACCGCGTGGTATTTGACGCGGCTCTGCCACAACCCTGTCTTCCCCGAAAATCGTGATCAGTCTTTCGTTTCACAGGTTCCATTGATGTTGGCATTCTGCACATTCGGAAGGTTTTCCTGAGTCGCAGACGGTGCGAAAACGCTGGAGCGTTCGATCAGATCGCTTTCTGATTCACCCGCTTCGACAACTTGGCGGCGCTTTCCCTGCGCTCGCTGTAACGGTCGAGCAGGACATCCACGTTGTCCCGGGTAAGCAGGGTGAACTTCATCAGCTCCTCCATAACATCGACCATCCTGTCGTATAACGGAGACGGCTTCATGCGGCCCGCCTCGTCGAATTCCAGAAACGCCTTCGGGGTGGAGGACTGGTTCGGGATGGTCAGCAGGCACATCCATCGGCCGAGGATGCGGAGCTGGTTCACGGCGTTGAAGCTCTGCGAGCCGCCGCTGACCTGCATGACGGCCAGCGTCTTGCCCTGCGTCGGGCGCACGCCGCCGAGGCATAGCGGTATCCAGTCGATCTGGGTTTTCATGACGCCGGTCATCGCGCCGTGGCGTTCGGGCGAACACCAGACCATGCCCTCGGACCAGGTGACGAGATCGCGTAGTTCTTTCACCTTCGGATGATCGGCGTCCGCGTCGTCGGGCAGTGGAAAACCGGACGGGCAATAGGTTCGCGTCTCCGCCCCCAGTCGCGTCAGGATACGGGCGGCTTCCTCGGTCATCAGTCGGCTGAACGAGCTATCTCGCAGCGAACCGTAGAGCAGCAGGATGCGCGGGGCGTGCGTCGCCCGCGCGGGTGCCAACAGCCGATCGGTGTCAATGGGTTGGAAATGGGTTTCTTCGATGTTCCGTGTATCAGCCAAAGCGGCGTCTGCAGGGTGATCAATTGGCAGTTCCGGTGCCCAGGTCTCCCCCGGCCCGAAGGCAAGCTGCGGGCCGCCATCAAGGTAGCCCGGCACGTGCATCCCGTGCCAGTGTGCCGTGATTGGCTCATCAAGGCGGTTCGTTACGCTGATGTTTGCGGTGCGCCCACGCTGGAAACGCAGCAATGGCCCAAGGTAATCCTGCGAGTAACCCCAAGTCTCTGAGGCAGCTCCACCGACGAAGTCACGTGTTCCGCGTATAGCCTCAAGCGCGTTACCCGCGCCGGATCCGACCTCCATAATCTCCGGTATTGGCAATGGCGCACCAGGCTCGGCAGCCCAAGCCCGACTGATGTTGAGTACAGGGGTTGCGATAGCGGCGGTGGCGAGGCCGAGGAATTTGCGGCGTTTCATAGGGATACTCCGTTATTGCAAGAGTTGTAGGGCGTTGGCTAACCATTGAGGGAAACATGATCGTCACGATCCCCGCAGCGATAAGATCGCGACAGCGTCCGCGTTAGATCCGAAACGGCAGGTCCGCCTCTTTCCAAGCCGCGAGACCGCCTTCGATCACCGTTGTGACATAGCCCATCTGGCGCAGGCTGTCGGCTGCCAGAGCCGCACGCGCACCCGATGCACACAGCACGTGAACCCGTCCGTTGCCGCCGCGT
Source organism: Sulfitobacter sp. PR48 (assembly GCF_028807335.1). Lineage (NCBI taxonomy): Bacteria > Pseudomonadati > Pseudomonadota > Alphaproteobacteria > Rhodobacterales > Roseobacteraceae > Sulfitobacter > Sulfitobacter sp. PR48. Next base: position 8,926 of record NZ_JARAMM010000023.1, read on the forward strand.
TTATTGGCCAGGACCTCGTTTGCCTTGCCCGTGTCCGCGTCGGCCTGCGCCTCGACCAGTCCGCGCGGGATATGGACCGCGCCGTCAACCGCTCCATCGCTGTCCAGTTCCGCCGGTTCGCGCACGTCGAGAATAATATCTCCCTGCTTCATCGCGCTGTGGGCTTCCGCTGGGCTGATCACATCAACACGTGATCTGGCATCTTCAACGAGGTCTTTCATGGATTTATTCATAATGGCATCTCCTTCAAAATTTGTTCACGGGCATTTTCAAGTAATGCGCACCGTCGTCCTCGGACGCGGGTAATTGGCCCGCGCGAAGATTGATCTGGAGCGCGGCCAACATCCGGTCCGGCAAACCCAGCGTGGCATCGCGATCCTCACGGGTCTGAATGTAGTCGCTTTTGTCGGTGCCGTCCTTCACATGCACATTCTCGGCCTTGTGCATAGCGACTGTGGCTTCCCAATGCGGCTCGTCGCGATCCTCGGACCCGTAGTCATGCCCGACAAAGAGCCGGGTCTCCTCCGGCAAAGACAGGATTGCCTGGATGGAATTCCACAGGTCCTCAGTGGACCCGCCAGGAAAATCGGCACGCGATGTGCCACTGTCGGGCTGCATCAGCGTGTCGTGTACGAAGGCCGCATCGCCGCAAACATAGGTGATAGAGCCCAGTGTGTGCCCTGGTGACAGCATTACGTAAATGTCCAGATCGCCGATGCTGAAGGTATCGCCGGCCGCGAACAGACGATCAAAATCGCGATCCACGTCGAACGCGTCCGGCGTGTTGTAGTATTCGCGCCAGAGTCCGGCGATATCGCGAACCTTCTCACCGATGGCGTTGACGGCACCGGTCCGTTCCTTGAGGTGCGAAGAAGCCGTGACGTGATCGGCGTGGGGGTGCGTATCGAGAACCCATTCGACTGTAAGGCCGTGTTCGGCCACAAGGTCCAGTACCTGCTCCATACTGCGCATATCGGTTGTAAAACTTGCAGGATCGAAGTTCAGTACGACATCGATCAATGCAGCCTTTTTGGTCGTCGGGTCGGCGCAAATGTACTGGATGGACCCGGTGTCGGGCTCATAGATGCCCCAGACATCGGGGCTATTTTCCCCTGTCGATGCAGAATGGCGAACGACAGGTTCTTTCAGCTTGGACATGTTTACGCTCCTTTGCTTGCGAAGTCTGTGACCGGCCCAGTATGGGGCTCTGTTGAAATATTGTATTGTTCAAGTCGTCTGTCGGAAGTATATGTAAGTCATGTCTAAATTAGTCAACTCTAATACAGAGAAACCCATGCCCTCCCTCTCCATCTTGCAGACGCGCGCGCAGGATGTGGCGGGTCAACTGGCGTTGCTGTCGAATGCCAACAGGCTTCTCGTGCTCTGTCACTTACTGGAGGGAGAGCAATCGGTGGGTGAGCTACAGGGCCAGCTCGCCCTGAGCCAGTCGGCACTCAGCCAGCATCTCGCGAAGTTGCGTGAGGCTGGCATGGTCGCGACAAGGCGCGAAAGTCAGACGATTCACTACAGCATTGCCGATCTACGCCTACACGACATGATCGATGCGCTCTATCGCATCTACTGTGAAAGGGATGAGAGCGCGCTGGGTTGATGAACGTACCGGTTCCGTTACCCGGACGGGCTAGGTTGTAATTATGGTGAAGAGTTCAGGATTTCGCGGGCCGCGACATGATCGCTTACGCTTCGCGGTAATTGTCACACGCCTCAACACCCTCTGCAACCAATTCTAGAAGTGCGTCAACATCGTTCAAAAGGGCTGTAATGCGCGGGTTGCTGATGCGGTAGCGGATGAAGCGTCCGTCGCGATCGCTGGCCACGAGCCCGCAATCCAGAAGACACCGGAGATGGTTGGAAACGTTTGGCTGCGATAACTCCGTGCGCGTCACGATCTCATGAACGGCCAACGGCGCTTCGCGCAAGGCGTCCATAATCGCGAGGCGGCTCGGGTCCGCAAAGCCGCGAAACAGCTTCGCTCTTCGTTCAATAACGGTAGTCCCGGTATTGCAGTCGGCGATAATTTGATCCATATCATTCCTCGCTGATATGTTGTTTCTTGATTCACTCTAGCAGGAGAAGTGCACCCATGGCCAACACCGATAGCGCCGGTTCGACGGCAGATATCCCATCCTTCCGTTACCGCGTCTCCGGCATGGATTGCGCCAAGGACGCCGCGCAGATTGAACGAGCGGCGCAATCTGCCGGGGTCGCGCCCGACGCGGTGAAAGTGTCGGCGGCGACCCACATTATGACCCTGAAGGCCCCCGAAGCGCGGTTGCCGGAGATCGAGAAAGCCGTTGAAACCACGGGGTACGGGTTCGACCGCATCGAGAGCGACGAGGACCTTCAGCAAGGTGCGGCCCATCAGGATCCAGCCTACCGACGCGCGCTCTGGATCGTCGTGATCCTGAACGTTGGTTACGGTGTCATCGAGTTGGTCGGCGGGTTCATCTCCGGATCGCAGGCTGTGAAGGCCGATGCGCTCGATTTCATCGGCGATGGCGCGATCACCTTCCTTGGCCTTCTGGCAATCGGTTGGAGCCTTGCCTGGCGGGCGCGGTCAGCCCTGATTCAGGGCATCTTTCTCGGTCTGCTCGGTCTTGGCGTCCTTGGCACAACCATCATGCGGGCATTCGAGCCGACACCGCCAGATGCCACTCTGATGGGGATACTGGGCCTGATTGCTCTTGTCATCAATGTCATCTCCGTGTTGCCCCTGCTGAAATTCCGCAAGGGCGACGCGAACATGCGGGCTGTTTGGCTGTTTTCGCGCAACGACGCCATCGGCAACGCGGCAGTCGTTATCGCCGCCGGTCTGGTGTTTTGGCTGGGTAGCGCATGGCCCGACCTGATCGTCGCCTTCGGCATCGCCGGATTGTTCCTGCATTCTTCCTGGGCGATCATCAGCGATGCGCGTTCCGATCTGAAAGTGGCGGCATGAACAGCCGCATTCTGGGTGCGCTCTGCGCGATTGCAGCTTTCGGTCTCGATCAGGGCACCAAGACGCTGGCCCTTAACACCCCGGCGCTTGAGCATGGGGTCGAAGTTCTGCCCTTTCTCAATCTCGTTCGTGTCCTGAACGATGGGGTCAGCTTCGGCATGCTCGGCGGGATCGTGCCCTGGTGGGGTCTCATCGCGCTTGCTGCCGTGATCGTGGCATGGCTGCTGATCTGGTTATGGCGCGCGCCGGACAGGCTGACGGCTGCTGCTCTCGGTCTGGTTATCGGCGGTGCGCTCGGCAATGTCATCGACCGGCTGCGTTATCAGGCGGTCCCTGACTTTCTGGATTTCCATTTCGGAACATACCACTGGCCGTCCTTCAACCTCGCTGACGTGGCGATTTTCTGCGGGGCGGCACTGCTGTTCTGGGACGGCTTTCGCGCGACGAAAGACTCCGAACAGGACCACCGCAAGGAAAATATCACCGGGGGATAAAAGCTGACAAGTAAGGAACTTTGGGAGGTGACTAGGCTTGAGATTTTTGGATTGGATTGACCGTGGGATACGCGGCATCGGCGTCGTGACTGCATGGCTGACAGTTGTTGCGATTGCCGCTTACGGCGCGCTTCAGATGCTGGATCGCAAGCTACAACTTGGCGTTTCGAGCTACCTGCCGGACCTGTCCACGTCACTGCTGTTCATCCTGATCTTCTTGACCTTTGGGTATACCTACCTGCGCGACGGTCACGTGCGCGTGGATGTTCTTCGCAGGCATTGGTCCGCGCACCGCATTGCGTGGATCGAATTGATAGGTGGCCTTTTTGTCCTTCTCCCGCTCGCCGCCATCCTGACCTATTACGGGTGGGACGGTCTGATGCGCACCACGAAATACGCCGAGACCCAGTTGTGGGCAGAACGCATTGCCGGAGTCATCGGCCCCATCTTGCTGGCTCTTGCGGGGGTGATCGTAGCCCTGCGCAACATCGCCTTTCTGGCGGGGAAACGTGCGCAAGGCGCTCCGGAACAATCGGGCGGCCTCCATAATGGCAAATGAGGTCCTCACGGTCGCTATGCTGGTTGTGATGGCCATCGGGGTCTTCAGTGGCTTTCCGGTGGCTCTGGTCCTGGCGGGGACGGGCTTTCTGGGATTTGCGGCTGCGGTCTGGGTGGGAATCACTGACTTTCAGCATCTGGGGCTGATCTACCTGCGGGCTCGCGGCGTGCTGACCAATGAATCAGTCCAATTCACCAGCGTGCCAATGCTGATTTTCCTCGGACTGGTCCTGAATGCCAGCGGGGTTGCCGAAACCATGTTTCGCTTGCTGGGGCGTCTTCTGACAGGCGTTCCGGGTCGCTACGCCATTGCGACCCTGCTGATCGGCCTCGTGCTCGCGCCAGCCGCCGGGGTCATCGGCGCTTCGGTCATCACGGTGGCGCTGGTCGCCTATGCCCCGATGATGGCCTCCGGCTACGCACCGCGAACCGCGGGTGCCGCTGTCGCGGCCTCCGGCGCATTGGGCGTCGTGTTTCCACCCGCCGTGATGTTGTTCTTCATCTCGAACGTGTTCTATCTGCGTATCGGGTTGATGTACGTGGCCCTGATCGTGCCTGTTCTTCTGATGGTCATGGCCTTCGCGATCTACTTTGCCCTCACCTTGCGAAAAACCGTTGAAATCCCCCTGGACGCGCCTAAGACCAATCTTGTGTCAGACCTTTTGTTCGTACTCGCTTCAGTCGCTGTTATCGCATTCATTCCGCTCAGCATTATCCTGGGCTTTGCAACACTCACGGAGGCGGCTGGCGTAGGGGTGTTTGGCGCTCTGTTGGTCGCGCTGGTGCGAAAGCGCTTGTCTTTCTCGTCGTTGAACTCTGTCACGGTGCAGACAAGTACCATGACGTCGATGGTCTTCTTCATTGTACTGGGCGCATCAGTCTTTTCGCTGAGTTTCCACCTTGTTGGTGGACCCGATGTCATCTTCGACTGGATATCCGCATTTGATCTCTCCCGATGGGAATTATTGGCGATGCTCCTTGGTGTGGTCATCGTCCTCGGGTTTGTTTTTGACTGGATCGAGGTGCTGCTGGTTTTCATACCCGTGCTGATGCCGATCTTCTCGGAACTCGACTTCGCGGATCACGTCGGCTCTGCATACTTTGCGCAAATCTGGATCGCCGGACTGATAGCACTGGCGTTGCAGACGTCTTTTCTGACGCCTCCTTTCGGCTATGCCCTGTTCTTTGCCAAGATGGCGGCACCGAAGGGTATCAACCTTTCCGATATCTACCGCGGCGCGGTACCGCTTGTCGCCATCGAGATCGTATTGATTGCGGCGCTAATCTCGTTCCCTCAGCTTATCACCTGGCTGCCTGAAATGTCCCTTGGGTCTGCTGATGCGCCGCAGTTGATCCAGCGGTGACAGGTATTGCTGGCGCGGATGTAGTGACTTCCTGCCGAGTGGCACTTCTGTTCTGGAATAGCTGCCGCACCGCAGGCGGCCAGACTGAACAGGGCGAAAGTAAAGAAACAGAAACAGAAACAGAAACAGAAGGATAATGCATGTCCGACATACCATCCGCAAAGGGCTTTGACAGCACGCTCTCCCTTCTGCGCAATCCTTACGGGTTCATCCCGGACACCTGCCGCGCCCTTGACACCGATCTGTTCGCAACCCGCATCCTCCTTCAAAAGACGATCTGTATGACCGGTGCGGCGGCAGCGGAAGTTTTCTACTCCGAGGATAAACTGGTTCGCGAAGGCTCGATGCCCGGCCGCATTCAGAAGACACTGCTCGGAGAAGGTGGCGTTCAGGGACTGGACGGCGAGGCCCATCGGCACCGCAAACAGATGTTCATGTCGCTGATGGGAACGGAGCGGATCGCTGCTCTCCAGGGCATATCGCTTCACATGCTGGACAATTACGCACCCGACTGGGCGGCAGCAGATAAGATCGTTCTCTATGGCGAATTGCGCGAGATTCTTACGAGAGCTGTCTGCGCGTGGGCCGGAGTGCCGCTTCCCGAGGCGGAGGCGAAGACGCGAACGGCGCAGCTGACGGCTCTGTTTCAGGATGCCGGAGCCGTTGGCCTAAAACATTGGCGCGCGCGTCTGTCGCGGCACAGCCTGGAAAGGTGGGCTGAACGGATCATCGGGCAGGTTCGCGATGGAAGTCTCCAGCCACAAAAAGAAAACGCCCTCCACGTCATCGCGACATGGAGCGACCTCAATGGGGAGTTATTGACCCCCAAGGTGGCCGCCGTAGAGCTTTTGAATGTCCTGCGCCCGACCGTCGCGGTATCCGTGTTCATCGTTCAGGCCGTCCATGCCCTGCACCAGTATCCCCACTGGGTGCAAAAACTGAAAGACGACGAAAGCCGACTTGAGCCTTTCGTGCAGGAGGTTCGCCGCCTATATCCGTTCTTTCCCGCAGTCGCGGCACGGGTAAAAAGCGCATTCGAGTGGCGCGGATATCGGTTTCCGGAAGGGTGCAGGGTTCTGCTCGACCTTTATGGCACAAACACCGATCCGCGTTCATGGGACGCGCCGCAAGAGTTCCGGCCCGAACGCTTTCGGGACCGCGCCAAAAACCCCTATGATTTCATCCCGCAGGGCGGTGGCGACCACCACTTGGACCACCGCTGTCCGGGCGAATGGATTGCTATCAGCCAGATGAAGGCATTCTGCGGATATTTCGTGAATTCCATCGACTACGATGTGCCGGATCAGGATTTGGAGCTTGATACAAAAGAGTTGCCGCCCCTGCCGAAGACCCGGTTTGTCATGTCCGATGTCAGGCTTAAAAATGGATCGTGATTGGACAGCTCCGGTTTCCCTGCGAGCTCTGGAAATCGAGGCGCGCCGATTGGTTGCTAAGAAAGTGGAACATACAAATGCCCAAACGAACTAAACGTCCGGTCTGACTGCCCTGCCTGCGCGATGGAGTGGGTGATAGTGTCCACCATGGATAGTGGACATCTTGAGGTTGGTGATGGCGGGGAAGAAGGGTTTGAAGAAGCGGCTCTGGTCGGATGACGAGAAGCGCACGATTTGCGCGCAGACGTTGACGCCGGGCGTTTCGGTTGCACAGGTTGCCCGCCGCTATTCGATGAACGCGACCCTGATTTTCAAGTGGCTGAAAGATCCCCGGTTTGCGCCGTTGGAGAGCGGACCGTCGCCAGAGGAAAGTATCGCTCTTGAAGGCGTTTTCCTTCCTGTCGAGAGACCTTGTTGCACATATCGGTGAGGGGGATTCACTGAGCGCGCGCTGACGGTTAGCTCGAGGTCATGCCGAAGCCTTCCCCGATCCGCTACCGCACGACGAACTGGTCAGACTACAACGCGGCGCTGCGCAAGCGCGGCTCGCTGTCGGTCTGGTTCGACCCCGAGATGGTCTGGCATGCGGAGAAAACTGGCAAGCGCGGACGGCCCGAGACCTTCTCGGACGCTGCGATCCAGACATGCCTCACCCTGAAAGTGCTCTTCGGTCTTCCGCTCCGGCAGACGGTCGGGCTGGTTGAAAGCCTGATCCAGATGGCGGGGCTCGACTGGCCGGTTCCGGACTATTCGACGCTGTGCCGCCGGCAGGCGCGGATCGCGGTGCAGGTCCCGTATCGCACCTCGGGCCAGCCGCTGAACCTGTTGATCGACAGCACTGGCATCAAGTTCCGCGGTGATGGCGAGTGGCAGGCTCGCAAGCATGGCCCGTCACGCCGGAGGCAATGGCGGAAGGTTCATATTGCCATGGACGCGGGCACCGGGGATGTGCGCGCGGTTGAATTCACCTCGAGCCGCCAAGGCGACAGCCCGTTGCTGCCGGAGCTGCTGACGCAGATCCCCCCGGAGGAGGCGATCGGCACGGTCACCGCGGACGGGGCTTACGATACACGACGATGCCATGGCGCGATCATCGACCGAGGCGCGGATGCCGTCATACCGATCCGCCGTAATGGCCGCGCCTGGCAAGAAAACTGTCCCGCTGCTGCCGCGCGAAATGAGATCCTGCGGGCAACCAGGCGCTTGGGCCGGACGCTCTGGAAGAAATGGACCGGCTATCACGTCCGAAGTCGGGTCGAGGCTGTGATGAACTGCCTGAAGCTCTTCGGCGAGAGGATCATGTCACGAGACCCCGACCGCCAGACCGCCGAAATCCAGATCCGCATCGCCATCATGAACCGCTTCTCGGCCCTTGGCAGGGCCGAGATCGAAGCCGTCCGCTGAAGAAAGGCGGGAAAGGGGGCAGTCATGCTCGGGGCTGATTTGCGCAACATCGCCCATACTGCCGACTTGAATTCGTATCTCAAATGAGATACATCACTCCCATCAACTGGAGGACCATCCATGCCTGCCCAAACATCCATGCTTCATGTCCGTGTTGACGATCAGCTGAAAGCACAGGCTTCGGAGGCACTTGCGGGCGTCGGTCTGACGCTCTCCGACGCGGTGCGTATTCTTCTGACCCGCGTGGCCGCAGAAGGCGGCTTGCCTGCCGGATTGACTGCTGATCCGGATGCCTATGACGCCTGGTTCAGGGCGAAGGTACAGGAAGCGCTGGACGATCCAAGGCCCACAACGCCCCATGCCAAGGCGATGCAAGACGCCCAGGCATTGATTGACGGGAAGCGCCTTGCCAAATCTTGAATGGAAAGCCACGGCCATAGCCGACTTGCTGGCAATCATTGACTACATCTCTGACGACAACCCGGATGCCGCCCAAGTTCTCAAAGACGAGATTGAACACAAGACGTCCCTCATTCCAGAACGCCCTCAGATGTACCGTGCGGGCCGTGTGGACGGGACTAGGGAGATGGTTGTTCGGCCGAACTACATCGTGGTTTATGCTGAAAGCCCTGAGATGGTGACCATTTTGCGCGTTCTTCATGCTGCGCAGCAGTGGCCATGATCGGGGTGCAGGCCCCCCGCTAAGAAATTGCCCGCTCTACGCCTTCAAAGTGTAGAGCGGGCTTTTTGTCCTTTGGAACTCAGACCCTGATCCAAAGGAATATTCCCATGTTCAAGCCCAATCCGGCAAACCCGGCTTTCCCAATCTCCGATACTGACCTCGCCTCTGCGCTGGCGCAGATCTGCGCGGAGATCGTCCACCAACCCCTGCGCAGCTCAGCGCTGGCGCGCATCATGCGCGAGACGTTTCATGGCAGCGATGCCGGCGGTGCCTGGGACTGGCGCATGGCATATGACCTGATGCAGGCCGCGGCTGTCCAAGTGCTGCTGCGTGGGAACGGCGTGGCAGGTGACATCGCCGCTGCAAGGCTGCTTGCCTCGCGGCTGCTGACGGAAACCCGCCGGTCAGAGCAGCAGATCCGGCTGCAGCAGTTTTCCACGCCGCTGGCATGCGCGGCCCTGACGGTGCGGGCTGCAGCGATCCGCAAGGGCGAGACCGTGCTGGAGCCGTCGGCTGGCATCGGCGCCCTGGCTGCTTTCGCTGCCCGGGCCGGTGCCACGCTTGTGCTCAATGAAATCGACCCCTTTCGCCAGCGCCTCCTGCGCGCGGTTTTCGGCGGCGAGGTGACGGGCCATGACGGCGAGCATATCGACGATCTGCTGCAGACGCCGGTTCTACCCGACGTCGTGGTGATGAACCCGCCCTTCGCTTCCTCGGTCGATCGCTCCCGGGACAAGCACATCGCCGCCAAACATCTTATCGCGGCTGCCAAGCGCCTGGCACCCGGCGGGCGGCTGGTGGCGATCATGCCTCCGGGGTTCAGCCCCGAACGCGATGCCGCGCATTGGTCCCGCGCCTGCGGTCTCCTGAAGCCGCGCTTGGCACTCACGATGCCGGGACAGGTCTATCGCAAGCTCGGCACCTCTGTGGAAACCCAGCTGATGGTCTTCGACAAGGTGCAGGAGGACGGCGAGATGATCCGCGCCAATGTCCGGGATCTGGATGAAGCCTTGGTATATGTCGATGCCATGGCCGCAACCCGGACCGAGATACGCCCCGTCCAACGGGCGGCAGCGGTTACTCCTGCGCGACCGATCGGTCCATCCTCTGCCCCGCGCAAGACCGCCGCTGCGCCTGTTGCCGCCTACAAACCCCGGGCCAATGCCGTCCGTCCGCTCAGCTTCACAAGCTTTGAGACCCCTCGTGACAACACGCCCATCTCGGACATCTATGCGCGCTACCGTCCTCAGCGGATCGAGATCGCAGGCGCGCAGGAACATCCCACGCCGCTCGTTGAAAGCATCGCCATGGCCTCGGTTGCACCGCCCATGCCCTCAAACACGGGCAGTGATGACTTGCGACTGCCCGCACGGTTGATCGAGGAGGGACATCTCTCCGAGGCGCAGCTGGAAACCATCATCATGGCGCATGATGCCCATGGGCGCGACCTGCCCGGTCGGTTCACTATCGATGACGACCAGACCAAGCTGACGCGCGCCGATGATGACCCGGACGCACGGGCCTATCGCCTCGGGTATTTCCTCGGCGACGGCACCGGTTGCGGCAAGGGGCGCGAATGCGCGGGACTCATTCTCGTGAACTGGCTTGCCGGGCGCAGGAAGGCGATCTGGGTCTCCAAATCCGCCACGCTCATCGAGGACGCCACCCGCGACTGGACCGATCTCGGCGGCTCGCCCGCTGACATCCAGCCGCTCTCCAAATGGAAACCGGACCAGCCCATCACCGTGACCTGTGGCATCCTCTTCGTCACCTACGCCACGCTGCGGTCCGCGGGCAAATGCGGCACCACGCGACTGAGCCAGATCCTCGACTGGATGGGCGAAGACTTCGACGGCGTGCTGGCTTTTGATGAGGCCCATGCCATGCAGAATGCGGCGGGGTCCGAGCAGGGCAGGGGGGCCAAACCCTCCCAGCAGGGCCTTGCCGGCCTGCGTTTGCAACTGGCAGCACCCCGCGCTCGCGTCTTCTACATCTCGGCCACGGGTGCCACGAGCGTGCACAACCTGGCCTATGCCGCGCGGCTGGGGCTCTGGGGGCAGGGCCCCGAATACCCCTTCCCGAGCCGCGAGAGCTTTGTGTCGGCGATGGAAGCTGGCGGTGTCGCCGCCATGGAGGTGGTCGCGCGCGATCTCAAGACGCTCGGGCTTTACACGGCCCGCGCCCTCAGCTTCGACGGCGTGGAGTATGACGTGCTCGAACACGCGCTCACCCCGGCCCAGATCGAGGTCTACGACGCCTACGCTGGAGCGTTTCGGACGATCCACCACAATCTCGAAGCCGCGCTGACGGCGACCGGCGTCAACGATGCCTCTGGCGAGACCAATGCCTCGGCCGCTCGCGCCTCGGCCAAGTCCCGCTTCGAGAGCACGAAGCAGCGCTTCTTCAACCATCTCCTGATGGGCATGAAAGCCCCGACCATCATCCGCGCCATCAAGGACGATCTGGCGGCAGGCAATGCTTGCGTCATCCAGGTTGTCTCGACAGGCGAGAGCCTGCTGAAACGCCGGCTTGAGACAATGGACCCCGAGGATGAACTCGTCGAGGGTGCCTTGACGCCGCGCGACTATGTTCTGGGCTACCTCGAACAGGCCTTCCCGATCCATGCGCAAAAGCTCGTGGAGATTGACGGCAACATGGTGGCGGAACCTTTGCGGGATGAGACCGGGGCGCTGGTCGTCTCGCGCGAGGCGCTCGCTCTGCGTGACGCGGCCATGATAGAGTTGATGACGCTGGCTCCGATCCCCTCGGCGCTCGATCAGATCCTCTGGGCCTTTGGCGACGAGGCCGTGGCAGAAGTCACGGGGCGGTCCATCCGGCCCCTCAAGGCCGAGGACGGCCATCTCTTCATCGAGAAGCGCGCCGCCAGCAGTAATTCGTCAGAGACCCAAGCCTTTATGGATGGTGAGAAGGATATCCTGATCTTCTCCGATGCGGGCGGTACGGGCCGGTCCTATCATGCGGCGCAAACGGCGAAGAACCAGAAACGGCGGCGGCACTACCTGTTGGAGCCCGGCTGGCGCGCAGATGCGGCCATCCAAGGGCTCGGCCGCACGCATCGCTCTGCCCAGGTCAGCGCGCCCTTCTTCCGGGTCTGCACCTCCGATGTGCATGGCGAGAAACGCTTCACCTCAACTATAGCCAAACGCCTCGACCAGCTGGGGGCCTTGACGAAGGGCCAGCGCGAGACCGGCTCGCAGGGCATGTTCCGCGAGGAGGACAATCTCGAAAGCCCGATCGCGCGGGCGGCGCTGCGTGGGTATTTCGCCGATCTTGCCACCGGGCGGGCCGAGGCGATGAGCTACGAGAGCTTCACCGACTGGACGGCCTTGCGGCTGATCGACAAGGATGGGGTGCTCCTTGAGGAGCTTCCCCCGATCCAGCGGTTTCTGAACCGGGTTCTGGCCCTGCCCATCCACATGCAGAACGCGCTCTTTGCCGAGTTCATGCGCCGGATTGCCGATCAGACTGAACGGGCGCGCGCGGCGGGCACGCTCGATCTCGGCGTGGAAACCCTGCGTGGCGAAAAGATCGAACAGGTCTCCACAGAGGATCTCTGGACCTGCCCGAAATCCGGCGCCGTGACGCGGATCATCGGGCTCGAGGTGACGGACCCGGTCCATGTCCTGGGCGCTGAAGAGGCCCTGTCGCGCAATCCCGACAAGACCACGATGGTCAACCGAGCGTCTGGCCGCGCGGCGCTCATCTCGGCGCGGCCCATGCAGATGTATGACGAGGATATCGTCACGCTCATGCGCAAGGCGGTGCGGCCCAATGGCTCCAGCTACCTCGAAGAGACGCGCTTCGAGTCCTCGGCCTGGGAAGACATCGGAAGGCCCGAGTTTGCAGGACTTTGGGATGCCGAGGCCGCATCCCTGCCCAATACCACCACGACCAAGCTCTACCTGTTGACAGGACTGCTGTTGCCGATCTGGAAGGACATCCCGACCACCAATGAACGCATCTACAGGGTCACGCCGGACGGGGCGACAGCGATGATCGGGCGCACGCTGAGCGAAGAAGGGGCGGCCGCGCTGCGCGCCCGCTTCCTCGTCTCAAACCCGCAAACACCGCAGGAGATGTTGACCGCTGCGCTCGGCACCACGGCGCCGGTCGATCTGGGCCAGGGTCTCACCCTGACCCGTCGCCGGGTCGCAGGCGAGATGCGCCTTGAGTTGGGTGGTGCGGATCGGGGCATGATCGACGGCCTCAAGGCGCTCGGCTGCTTCACCGAGATCATCGCCTTCCAGCTACGGGTGTTCCTGCCGCATGGGGACAGGATCGACACGGGAAGCATTCTGGCCCGGATCGTTGGGCAGGGAACCACCAAAGCGGCAGAACAAGCCGCCTGAAAAGTCAAAGAGGGCTTTGGGCCGGGCGTCGCGGATCGGGGTTTGCCCGGTCTGCGCTTTCCGGGCGCGCGCTGACCTATGCCAAGCCCGGCCCCCCAACTTCAGACGAGAGGACAGACCCATGACCAATCCCCAGATCGACTATGCCGCGATGGCGGCTCAGTGGCGCGCGGAGCGCGAAACCACCCTGAAGGCATCCCGAGCGGAGCTGCTTGCGCAACTACGCGCGCTTGGCATCAGCGAGGTCACCGCCGAATACGAAGGCTATGGCGATTCCGGCAATGTCGAGGATGTGACGGTGCAGCCTGCGGAGGTCCAACTGCCGGAGGCGCTTGCCACTGAGGTGGGCGATTTCGCCTGGTCGCTTGCCTATCACCATCATCCGGGGTTCGAAAACAACGAGGGCGGCTACGGCACGCTGACCTGGGACTTGCGCAACGACAGCATCACGCTCGATCATGCGGACCGCTACGTTGAATGCTCGCACAGCCATGACGAGGGACTGTGAGATGGCACATCCGCTTCATCACGCTGAAAGCTCTGCCCGGAAATTCGGCGGGGTGCCGTCTGACTATCAGGCCGTGCACGAATGGTTCGACGCCTCGAAAGAGCACCTCGCGCTCTTCACGCACCGCGCCTTGCGTCATCATTCCCAAGGCCTGTTCGAATCCGAACGTGTCTTCGGCCTGACCCTGACCAATAGCGCGGGTCGGGACATTCCCGTGCGCTGGATCGGTGAGCAGCATGTCCGTGAAGATTGCCAAGGCCGCATCCCGAGCATGGCGGACTGGCTGCGTCGGATCCAGCCCGAGCCATGGATGGCCAATGGCCACATCGACCGGCATGTCGGCTCCGAGCCCTGCGGCGACCCAAGGGTTGCCTGGGCCTCCGACGTCGCCGCCGGCAGAACAGTTCTTGGCTTGAAGGATTGGATGGCGGCGCGCGCGACACAAGCCACGCAAGGTGCCTGACAGCCTCGGCCGTTTGCCAAACAAATGCTGCAGTGAAGCCCGGTTCGATGACCGGGCTTCCTGCGTCGTTTCCCCACCATTCTTCGTAAGGAGGTTCGCATGACACTCGATGACATCAAGGCGGCCGTCGATGCCGGCCAGACCGTGCACTGGGCCAATACCGGCTACGTTGTCCAAAAGGATCGGCTCGGTCAGTACCTGATCAGCTTTCTGCCGAACGGCAGCTGCATCGGTCTGACCGACTGGGAAGGGCAACGGTTGAATGGCAAAGAGGCGGAGTTCTTCATCGCGCAATCGAAGGACGCTGCGGAAAATCCGGGCCGCCAATCAAGATCAGACGGGCAGGAGAGGGGCGCAGCACCCGGGGGCGCGGCGGCACACCTACTCAGACGGCATCGCGAAGCTGGGGGCGGGGCATAAAGGGAAAGCAAGCTTTCTGATTTGTGATCCCTCAAGGGGTCGAGAAAGCAATCCCGGATGCGCTGGCAAGGACGTCAGGCACCGGCCAATCCAAAAGGAACCATCCCATGTTCGCAGGAACCCTCACCCGCAACGTCGAGACCGCAGCCGCCGAATACACCGGCATGATCCATTCGACGCGCTTTGACATTGCCATCCAGCTCGAGGCACGGGCCAAGATGTCCGAACGCAGCCCGGATTTTGATGTAACCGCGGTCAACAAGTCGGGCCGCAAGGTGCGCATCGGCACAGCCTGGAACGAGACCGGCAATACCAGCGGTAACCCCTACATCTCCATGCAGATCGATGTGGGCCTCGGCCCGTTCCGGGTCAACGCGGTGCAGACGAAAGAGGCGCGCGCGGCCCAGAGCGGCGAATTCGAGATCATCCCGTTGGTCTCGAACGGTCTGATGAAATCCGGCTCGATCTCGGGCGAGCTCACCGCCATGGACGCTGACAACGCCTTCACCGGCTACATCGCCAATATGATGTTCGATCTGGAGTTCATGCTGATCGAGAACAGCTACAAGACCGAGGAGACCCACCCTGACTACCGCATCGAGGTCAGCTCGCCCCGGGGCACACCGATCCGCGTTGGCTCGGCGTGGATGGCCAAGAGCAGCCGCACGGGCAATGACTACCTTTCGCTGCTGATCAACACGCCCGATGGCGACCTGCGTGTCAACGCCGTCCAGAACGAAGAACAGCGCGGTGGCCAGACTTTCTCGATCATCCCGTTCATCGACAGCGGTGAGCAGCCGCAGGACGCAGGCGCGGGGCTGTCGCTGGTCGCGTGATCAACGCGTAAGAATAGACGATCTGAACCGAAAGGGGAGCCGTGAGATCACGGTTCCCCTTTTGCTGTGTTTGTTTCAATAGAGCGATCGAACTGCCATTTCATGTGGAGGCCCGATGT
Organism: Sulfitobacter sp. PR48; assembly: GCF_028807335.1. Taxonomy (NCBI): domain Bacteria; kingdom Pseudomonadati; phylum Pseudomonadota; class Alphaproteobacteria; order Rhodobacterales; family Roseobacteraceae; genus Sulfitobacter; species Sulfitobacter sp. PR48. The sequence goes on from NZ_JARAMM010000023.1 coordinate 24,497, forward strand.
AGATGCGATGCCGAGATAGGGAGCGCTGCGCGGGGTCTCCAATACAGTCAGACTTGTACAACTGCTTGAGCGGCAATCAATGCGTCAACAGCAACTTGAACCTCGGCGTAGAGCTCGGTGTCCAACTCTGCTGCGTCGATTTCCACAATCAGTGCGTAGCGTACGGAAGGCAAACTCTCAGCGAGAAGCTTTTTCGACTTCCACCAACCGGTGACTGGGTGAACAGCCAGCAAGTTGCGCCGCGCCAGATCTGAAGCCCTGCATGTCAGCTGATCTATATGGAGCGACCCGACATGGCGCCGATTGCTACCGAAGTCCCAAAGATCATCTTCGTCGCTTGCAGGACCATCGGGCTGTTCGGCCGCCTTGCTGATCCGGGCCAGAAATTGGGCTTCGTTCTCGCCAGCGCGATTGAGTTGGAAACGTAAGTTGTGGGACGCGTAGCGATACCGAACGCCGCGCGAGGCTTCGGACGGGTTCGGAGCGATAAAGCTACTGAGTGCCACCCGCAAGGTCACATCGGCATTGCCGAGCGCGCGCAAAGCCTCAACGGGCCAGGGAAGGGCGAACAGCTTCATTTCATTGTGGACATCACCGCCGGTCTTCTCTGAAATCCCGTACGGCGTAATCGTATCTTCCACGATGAGGGTCAGCGCGTTCGACGCGCTGCGGCGGGCACGCGCCATGTCCGGCACACCATACCCATAGCGCTGAAAAAGGGGCGTGAAGTGACCCTTGTTTGGCTGGGCCGGCAGATGCGCACGCATCTGCTGCGTCCACCGCGCTGACGACACGTAGAGACCACGCACTGTCTCGGGCCAAAGCGTCGGATAGTCCGACCAGAGTTCCGTTACATCCTTCGCGGCAAGCGCGGTCGCCGCGCTGGTATCGAAGGTGAATGTGAAGGATCGGACTGGGTAATTGTGGTGAGTCGAAAGCAGCGATAACCATCCATGCCGCATTGGCGGTGGCATGGCACTTAGCGCCCAGTTTCCACCCTCAAGGACGACGTCCGGCTTGTTCGGCCAATGGGACGACCACGATGCAGTTCTCGAAGCTGGCGATAGATCGCCGAATGGTGCAAGCGCCTGGGCCGGCTCTCCGTCTGGCAGTACGGTCTTCTCTGTAAAGGCCCCAACAGACAAAACATTCCACGCCTGGGCCGGCGATTCGATTTCGTTGTCCTCGTGATCGCATCGGTCGAGGTAGTTTCCGGCACCAAAGGTGAAGTTGTCGGTATTCCCTGCCGAAACAAGTACCAAGCGCTGTTGTTTGATGTCACCTGATACACCGGCGGCAAGCTGATCGACTTCCGTTGACCAGGAGGTGGGAGCTCCGTCGTGCGGCGTATCCTCACCTGTCGTCGTCGTCATGGCAAATGTACGGCGTCGGTGGCCAACCTGTTCTACTGTATTGATAGCCTGCTTGGTCACCGCGCCAAGGAGATGATGCGGGTTCATCCCTGCATCAGGCAGCAGCTTCACGGATTCCAAACGGTTCACGACCTTAACTGGGTTCGCCTGGTGCAGTTTCAGCGTCAGATCGCCAAAGAGCGCAAGTCCTCCCATCTCTGTGCCATGGCCCTTCACATCCTCCAGTCCCCAGGCCGGGTTGGCGGCATGTCGGTCATCCACGCTGAGCGCTGGCTGAATGAGAGGATGCGCGCGACTGACACCGGTATCCAAAAGCGTAACGTAGCCAGGATCGGGATTGTCAGTGTAGGTCGTACGGCCCGCGAGCTCGTCGACCCACTGCGCCTGTTCGGCCACCGGCAAGCCGTCGAAGAAATCCGCTGTGATGGTCGGAGCGGCAAGTGCGCGTACGCCACCCAGTCGCCGGACGGCTTGGGCAAGCTGATTGCGATCGGCCTGGACGACCACCACTGTATCTTCGGGAAACTCCAGCCGATCCGCGCCCACAGTCACACCATAGTTTGGCGCTGCTGCAACGAAGGCCTCGGTCATTTGGGGCTCGAGCCAAGCCTCCCAGACGGTCGCAACATCCGCCACGGGAAACTTGCCTGGAGGGCTGCGCCATAGGGCACGCAATCCCGCTTCCGTGATGGCAGCAACGCTTTGCACCAGGTCCGCGTTCTTCGGACGGCCCGGGACAATTTCACCATCTTTCTCGCGATCAGGCGTGTCTTCAGTCCGAAACTGCTCGACCTTCATACGTAGCTTTTCGATACCCTTGGCAGTCGCAAACACCGTCGCGCGCTCTTGGGCGCCACCAGGAACTGGAGTATCTTCGATGCGAAGAAGCATCAGGCCGCTGGCGTCCAAGCTGTCCTTTTTCAGGCGCTCGTCGATGCGGGAGGCGACTTCCAGATAGACGCCGGGAAGTTCGGCTGCTGGAATATCCGGCAGCGCGTCGATTGCCTGAAGCAATGCTTGGGCGTGCGCAGCGCGATTGGGGACATCACTTGGTCTTTTGGACCCGCCCCCGCCCTTTGCCTGGAATGGGCGCGGCTGTCCTAGATTGCGAAGGTGAAAGTGTGGAAGCTCTCGTGCCATTGTCGTTGGTCCCTAAATCTTGGAGCGACCGTCGGCGTTCGAGGGCGTCAAGTAAATCCTGTGTCGCAATCTTGTCAGTATCATTCAAAACCGCACGTCTCGCGGCATCTTCCGCCGCCGCCACAATATCGGCTGTTGAGAGGCCAGTGGCGACATCCGTCACCCGCTTCCATCCTATTCGATTGAACGAGAAACCGATCAGACGGCGTTCGAGCGCTTGCCTAATGGCCGGGCCATCGGGCATGACATAAGGCAACACAAGATCGAAGCGGCGCAGCACCGCGCGGTCAAGAATTCCCGGCAGGTTTGTGGTGGCAATGACGATCGAAGGCCCGGTATCCTCATCTAAGAACTGCAAGAATGAGTTCAGAACCCGCCGGGCTTCGCCGACGTCGTTCTCACCGCCCCGGGCGGCAGCCAAAGCGTCGATTTCGTCGAAGAGATAAATACCGCGCGTCGTCTTAATGGCATCGAAGATCATCTTCAGCTTCTGCGCTGTTTCACCCATGAACTTGGTGATCAGCCCGTGGAGCATGACCGAAAATAAGGGGTACTGCAGCTCCCCGGCCAGTGCCGACGCACTCAGTGTCTTGCCGGTACCGGGAGGACCTGAGAGGAGAACACGCCTCCGTGGCTTCAGGCCTTTTGCCTCGAGCTTTTCGCGCATGCGCGTCTCGAAAACGAGATGCGACAGTTCACTTCCAATCCTATCCGGTAAGATTACATCGACGATTCGCTCCGTCGGATAAGACGCGGCAAGAAACTCTGCAAGATCGCCGCGAGGCATTGCGATAGGGGTGACTGCAGGGGTTCGCTTTGCTGGCGGTTTTTGCCCCGCTTCAGCCCACTGCCGCAACTGTTCAGCCAGCCGAGTGTGTCCCTTCTGTTCTTCGGCCGCCGAGAGTTGCATCGCCAGATCGTAAAAACGATCAGCGTCCCCTTCTGCGTGGCTCTTAACGAGACCGATGAGTTGTTGGGCGGAAGCCAAGGTCGGACTGCTCTTTCTGAATGATCATTTTCAGCGTTGATAGGATCTTGTCTACATCCGAACCCTTTAACAGACCAGACAATTTGCACGGTTTGCATGCGGAGTGTGTCGGTTTTGTGCACTCGACCATCGACCTGAGTCCCAGCCTTGCGGCCTCCCCAGCTCGGCTTCGCGTGTCGCAGGGGAGAACGGCCCTTCGGTCCGTCGCGCATTCGGCCATGCGGCCTCACCGCGGCGTCGCACCCAGGCCCCCGGTTTGCCCGCCTCGCGAGCACGTCTCTCCCTGGCCGCTCCGCCGGATTGCGCTCAGGTCTGTTTTGCGGGGCAAAACGAGCCCGCCGCTTCATCCGTCTCCCGCGTCCGGTCGGGCCGTTTGCCTGCTCGGGTCGGGCAAACCTACCGTCAAAACACACACACATGAGCGCGGAAGCATATCCTCCGGATGGCCCCCAAATCAGCCCGCGTCAAGGATCGCAAAACTTTTCGGCGAGGGCGGGGCGTGTGGGGCGGGGCGGTCCCGTGCGTGAGCGCGCGCATGTGTCGGGTGCTGCGCGCAGAAAACTTTTGCGCCCAGCAAGCCGGCGGCTGCGCCGTCCCTGACCCGGGCAGATTCGGAAACCAGACATTCGGCCATGCCACCACACTCACGTGGTGGTCGAACCCAATATCTGGAGAAAGAACATGGCTTACGACACCGCTAACACATACGAGACGATCGAGCTTTTCGGACTGACCGAGAAGGACGCGCAGCTGCCGATCCCGGAGGATCACGTCCTGACCGACCGCATCATCCGAGAGAGCTTCGAGGCTCTGCTCGGGCAGCTGCGCGGGACCGGGCTCGAAGCGGAAATCGAACCGCTGGCGCATGGGCTCGCCACGATCCTGCAGCGCCGCAAGGTGGCGCTTGGCAAGGAGGTCGACCGCACTGCTGACAAGATCGGCGCGCTGGCAAAATCCCACGACGGGTCGGAGATCGCCGAGACCGCGCTCGAAGAGGCGCAGGCGCGCTTTCTGCAGCTGCGCGAGATCGTCAGCGCCATCGAGGTGATGAGCGAGGCGGCGGCGGAATGCTACGAGGTCGAAACGGGCCACGCCTTCATCCCGGCAGCCGGGTCGCGCGCAAGCGTCCGGGCGCAGGAGACCGGGGCGGTCTTCGAGGCGCGGCAGCTCCTGGAGCAGCACGACCGTGAAACCGCCGAGAAGTCGAAAGTCGAGGGGATCCCCTTGATCGTCTCGGGCGCGACCGACTGGACCGATGTCGATGTGATCTTCAACACGCTCGACAAGGTTCGCGAACGGATCAAGCAGAACCGCAATCAGGAGATCTTCCTCTGCCACAAGGGTGGCAAGCACGGGGCGGAGATGATTGCGGCTCGGTGGGCCCGGGCACGCGGGGTCGCGCAGGCGCGCTTCGATCCGCGCTGGTCCGCGCACGGGCGGGCGGCACCGTTCAAGTGCAACGACGAAATGCTGGACGACAAGTTCGCGGCGACGGGGGTTGTTCTCTTCGGTGGCAACGGGGTCGCGCTGAACCTCGGGCAGAAGGCGGAAGCGAAAGGCCTGACGGTCATGCGGGTTGCGGACCCGGCGAAGAAGGCGTCGCAGGATTGAAGAGAGAGGGTCGCGCATGGCGCGGCCCTTTCGTCATGTCTCATGGCGCGTGCGGTCGGTTACGCAAGATCGACAGGCTGCGGCGGTCGGCACTGTCATCGCTCTACCCGGTCCGTCAGCGTGCGGCCCATCCGCATCGGTACGGGTTGGGGATGGTGCGTACCTCACGCACATCGTCAGCGGGGCAAGACGCGAGGGGTCGAGACGTCGCACTTTAGGCCGAAGACTTGCGCGTCCCTCGGGTGGTGTTTCAGAACATCGCATCCACGCGGGCGGGCTCCGTCAGCTCCCCGGCCAGGCTTGGCGGGACGCGGACGCGGATGGTGGCGGCTGCGTGATGGCAAGGATCATCCGGATCTCTCCTTTTTGCTCATAGATGTGGATCGCACGGGGTCGGCCCAATCGTGCCCTCAGCTCACGCTTCGGCAAGCACAAATACGGCTTCCACGGCGGGGCCGCGGACCCTCCGCATTTGCGCTTGCGACCGGGCCTCTTGCCCCGGTGCTGGCAGATCCCCATCGCAAAAAGGAGAGACCCAAATGACCAACCACTACGTCGCCACCGTCCCCGTCAAGTTCACCGACACCGATGGCCAGGAGCGCACCCGTTTTCAGCGCGTGGGCGCGATGTTCCGCAACACCCGCAACGGGGATGGATCGGAGGTCTTCAGCCTCAAGCTCGACTTCCCGGTCGCGGTCTCGGAGCTGGTGATGTTCCCACCGAGCGCGAAAGATCCCCAGGACTGAATCCTCTGATGAGGATGGGCCGCCCCAGGACGATCTTGGGGCGGCCCGGTCCCTGTTCCAGGGATGCCGGTCCCTGCGCGTTCAACGGACGCACTCCGCCCGGAATGATCAGGCCGCGACAGACCGGCCAGTCAGCCTCAAGGGGGCCATCCACAAAAACCTATCGGCCAGGGCCTCCCGGTTTTTGCGGCAGAGATTTGGGGACCCAAATCTGGCCCTCCTTGACCCTGCCTGTCTGCCCTGTCGGTGGGGTTTGCGCCCGCCCGCGGTTCCGTCCGAACACTTGGCGTTCGGCCAGACCCTCGGGCGGGGCTGGTGGACGGGACCCCTAGGACAGGTGTCGCCCGGTGGTGAGGGCGGCAGAGCCGCGTCCCTGCGGGCCGCGGGGGAAGCGGACACCAAGGCTGCCTGAGACTGAATGCGACGTAAGTATATATTTGACAGCTTAATATAATATCGTAAGGTAGGGGCAGCCTTGGTGGAAGGTGGCAGGAAATAGGGGGTCTTTCTTCGCATGTCTCGCTCAAAACGCCTCACAGATGTGGACCGCATGGAGATCGTTCGCGAAGCTGCGGAAGGCGTTTCCACTTCAGTGCTGGCGGAACGGTTTGGCGTGTCGGTGCGGGCGATCCAGTACACGCTCAAAGCTGATGCCGAGCGCCAGACCGATACCGCTATTCCGGTCTCAGCAGTCAGTGTGAAGGTCACGGCTGCGGAGCTTGCGGCGCTCGACGAGGTGCTGGCCGAGGCCGGGATCGAGAGCCGTGCCGAGGGGCTCAGGCGGCTCATTCAGGCGGCAGGCGGGGTGTTCGTTCCGGACGCGCAGATGGCGGCAGAGATGGCGCGTTACCGCGCCTCTCTGCACGAGGTCGGTAATGGGGTCGCGCAGATCGCCAAGCAGATGGCGCAGGCCAACCGGATGGGGCAGGGGGCCTTGGGGGGCACGAGTGCCGAGTTCACCGAATTGCGCCTCGCGCAGATGCGCGGGCTGGCGCGGTTCATTCTGGATTCCGCGGACGAGATCGATCTGCTTCTGCGCCGCCGTCGGGACGCGATGCAGCTGCAGGCCACGGCCGCGCTAAGGGAGTTTGCCCATGCGGCTGAATGATGCTGTCCATGCCGTCACGGGCGAGGTCTTTCGGGATGGCTGGAGCCGCGTCCGGGGCTCGATGCAAGGGCTGCACGTGGCCAAGCAGACCCAGCTTGTGCGCGCGGCAGCAGGGCACCGTCCGGCGGTTTTCAAGGCGATCCGGGGCGGAGGCACCCATACCAAATCGCAGCTCGCAAACCAGCTCGATTACCTCACCACCAAGTCTACCCATATCGTGGACAGTAGCGGGTTCCTGGATGGCAAGACGAAGCTCGAGGCGGGTGACATCAAGGACCTGACCGAGCGCTTTGCCAAGCGGTGGGATGCGGGCTTCAAGCCCAAGCTCGGACAGACCACCCATATGCTCATGTCCTTCCCCATCGGCACGCGCGGGGAGGATGTGCGCGACATTGCGACGGATGTGGCCGAGCGGTTCTTCCAGACTGATGAGGGGCATTTCGACTACATCATCGCTGTGCATGAGGACCGCGATCATCCCCATGCGCATCTGGTGCTGAACCGCCGCTCGCAGGAGGGCGAGTTCTTCTTCTTGGGGCGCAACCATCGCTTCAACTATGACGACTTCCGCCTCGCCATGGTCGAGGAGGCCGAGAAGTATGGCGTGCGCCTGGAGGCCACGCGCCGGGTGGATCGCGGCGTCGTGCATTACCCAGCCCGCACCAGCGAGGTTTACGCCGCGAAGGAAGAGGGTCGCGCGCCCCGCGAGCGCGAACGCGTGGGGCAGGACCTGACGCGGACGCTGGCGGAGATCGCCAACACCAGAACCGTCTACCATTCGCTGGCCGCGGAGGCTTCGCGCGAGGCCCGCGAGGATATTGCCGCAGCCCTCTTTCGCGCGGGCGAGGTGCTGGCGCATGGCCGGCAGGTGGACCGAACAGGAGATGTGTATATGGCCGAGGATCAAAGCTTTGAGGATTTGAGAAGCCTCTATGCGGAAAAGCTCGCGCGGGTGCAGGGCATGATCGCCGAGAAGTCTGACGCGGAACGTCCCGTGCTGGAAAAGCGCCTCATCGAGATCCAGACGCAGGTCCAGCACATGCAGCCCTTGGGGCTGCGCTCGGGCTCGCTGTCAGAGGCCCCCTCGGAGGGCGGGATCTATTCCGAGGCCAATATTGACGCCAGCCAGCTTGAGCGTCTGGCCGAGCCGGACCTGAGATCGCGCATTGACGTCGCACTACGGGGCACGGGCATCAGCACATCGGAAGTGGTGGCCCGGATCGAGACTGGGGCGTCAAATGCAGCGCTCGAGCATCAATGGATCGCCAATGATCTAACACGCGTGGCTGAGGCGCGCGATCTGAACCTTGAACGCCGCGCTGATCTGGAACAGGCGCGAGACAGTCTCAACGATGTGCATGTCGCGCTTGGCACGCTGTTGGAGCGGGAGAACGTTCTGCGCCGGGATGGCGTCATGGAAGCGGAACCGGTCAGCGAGCGGTTCCATTATCACGAGGGCGCGGTGCGGGCGATGGAAGGGACAATCCGTCAGGAGATGCGCGCAGACGGCCTGACCGCGCAGCAGATCGAGGACCGGGACTGGGAGGTTGTCTCACGGGCGGAGCGCCGGATCGAGACGGAGCAGCGTGCATATCTCGAGGCACACCCGGATCTGCTCACACGCCCTGGCGATGTGATTGACCGGTCTGAGCCTTACAGGGAGACCATTACCGATGCGGCCCGCGCCAGCGAGATCACCCGCGAGGTCGACCGGATCATGGAGGGACGTGACGTCCGCACGCCCGTTGCAGATGCTGTCACGGATGAATTCAGGGAGCGCTATCCGGACATGCCGTCCCACCTCGCCCGCGGGCTTGGCGCGACCTACGCGGCCGTCGTCGAGATAAGCGACACGGAGGTCATCAATCAGGTCCGCCGCGAAACCGAGATGCGCGACGGGCTTGGGGTTGGTGCACGCGACGCACTCCTCGCAGCCCGCGGTGAAACTGCGCCGCAGTCTGACAATACCGATCGCCTCGCAGACGAGATTGCGCGTGTCCTAGACCATGAGCGGGCGGGGGAGTTGTCCGCGCCCTTCGAGACCGAGGCGGAGCGGGACGCCTTCCGTGGCGAGATCGCGCGGGTGCTGGACGTTCGCCAACTCGATCGGCTCACATCCGGCGATGCTGATGCGCTGGAGAAGGTTCTCGAGGACCGCCTCGACCGGCTCTATGTCGCCAAGGTCTATCTGCAATCTGATGCCGCGACGGCCAACACGGAGGCCTTGCGCCAGGTGGTCGATGATCTGGCCGACACCGAATATGAAAAACATCGCACCACAGACGTGGATGGCGAGACCGAGCGGGGACAGGTCCATTGAGCGCCGCCATGGGAAAAGCGCGGATCGCAACAGGGGTCTTGATGGTGGCGCTGGTGACCGGGGCCATGGGCTATACGATCGCCTCGGCGGTGCTGACCTACCAGGATCTCGGGTTTGGCGCCGAGATCGACTTTGCCTATATCGCGCAGAACTATCTGGCGATCCTCGATCGCCGCCGCGAGGACGCGCAACTTATTCACCTGATCATCGGCAGCTTCGCCGCCGCGGGCCTGATGCTGAGCCTCGCCCTCTCGGGGTCCGCCCTGACACGCTTTGGCCAGACCCATTGGCAGACCGCGCGCGAGATGAAGGCCAATGGCTTCTTCGGGGCACCCGGGACCGGGTTCATCCTCGGCAAGCTGGGGACGCCGGGCTCCCGCGCCAATTACATTTGCTCCAAGGTTTTTCCGCATGCGCTGATCGTGGCCCCCACGGGCCGTGGCAAGACCACGGGTTTTGTCATTCCGAACCTTCTGACCTGGCAAGGCTCCGCCGTGACGCTCGATGTGAAAGGCGAGTGTTTCGAGGCCACGGCCCGACACCGCGCAGCCCAAGGCGACAAAGTCTATCGCTTTGCCCCCACCGATTGGGAGGGCAAGCGCACGCATCGCTACAACCCGCTCCTGCGCATCCATCAACTGAAAGATCCCGCGCGCCAGCAGATGGAACTGCAGCTCCTGGCGACGCTCTTCCTGCAAAGCGACAATGACCGGGTGCAGGGGCTGCTCAAGGGCGGGATCGATCTCTTCGTGGCGGCAGGCCTGTTGGCCTTCCAGCGCAAGCGCCCGACTTTGGGCGAGATCTACCGCATCGCCGCCTCGGGCGGGAACAAACAGAAGGAGTATTTCGCGCGGGGCCATGAGGTCGACAACAGGGCCGCCAAGCTGATCTTCACCCGGCTGGCCTCGACCAACAACGATACGCTGACCTCCTACGTCTCGCTCTTGATGACCTCGGGGCTCGATCAATGGCAGAACCCGGCCATCGATGAGGCGACGGCGGTGTCGGACTTTGATTTCCGGACGATCCGCAAAAAGCCCTTTTCGGTCTATCTCGTGGTCCAGCCTCTGATGGTGAAGCCGCTCGCGCCGCTGATCCGGCTGTTTTTCTCCGACCTGCTCTCGGCCATGCAGGAGAAGGATCCTGGGCCGGATGAACCCTGGCCAGTGATGATCATGCTCGACGAGTTCAATCGCTTGGGCAAGATGCCCATCGTGGTCGAGAGCATCGAGACCCTGCGGACCTATCGTGGTCACCTCGCTGTGGTCACCCAAACCATTCCCGCCCTCGATGAAATCTATGGTGAGAATACCCGCCGCGCCCTGCAGGGCAACGCGGGCGTGAAGCTCTACCTGACGCCTTCGGATGAAAAAACCGTTGAGGAGCTGAGCAATGCGGTCGGCAAGACCACGAAGACCGTCATCACGCGCTCCCAGTCCATCGGCAAGAACCCCTTCGAGGGCCGCAGCCAATCGACACGGACCGAAGAAGGTTCCTTGCTGCCCGAAGATGAGGCGCGCCGCCTGCCCCTCGACGAGATCGTCATGGTGATCGATGCGCAAATGCCGGTCCGCGCAAAACGGATCCAGTATTTTGACGATCGGCTGTTCAAGGCGATCCACGCGGCACAGACGGGGGAGCTGCCGTTTCCAAAGCCGGGGGGAGGGGGGCCGCAGGGCACGCTGCCGCTGAGTGTGCGCGCGATGCCGATGACACCGCCACCGAACGGGTCAAGCAGACCCGAGGCCGATGTTGAGGGCCTGCGCGAAGGTGTTGGCGATCAACCGTCCGGGCAAACTGAACCCAATCCACGGAAGACCGCGCCCGTCGTTCAAACTGTTGTCGCCGAGGAACAGCGCCAGATGGAGATGGATTTTGAGGGCCAGGTTGCGGATTCCGACACAGTGGATGATGAGGCGCAGATGCGCTCTGCAGTCGATGGCTTGAACGACATGGAAGCGATGCTGCAGGAGGAGGGTGGCAAAAAGCCAATTCACCGGTAGGGCGGTGGGCATGGTCTGACGCTCATAGAGGGCGGAAAGCGGACATTCGCTGCACTATCGTTCAATGTCTGCTTTCAGTTTGGCAACTTGTGAAATCAATGGCTCAAGCCTGGGCCTTTTGGGCTCCCATACCGCTTCTTGAGGTGTTGAGCTTGTACTGCCACAAACGTCGGTTCGAAGTATTCGATAGTCGTCATTTACCGAGTAATATGACTCGTGCCCTGTAGCTCTTCCGCGACTGGGATAGAAAACCCACCGAAACTCTTTTTCCACACAAAACTTTTGCTGCTTTCGAAACCAAATACTTCTGTCCAGCTCGCGCACTTGCTCGGACAAGAACTCGGTCAAAGTATCGACGTAAGCAGTACTCATCCATTGTGTTTCTGAATCGTAGGCCACATTGCTATGAAAGCCGTCAAGTAAGAGGGCGTTCTCGAATTTGAACTTGTCAATCCGTGGCCGGCCGTCTGGAAGGAAAAAATTTTGCTGTAGGTCTGCTCCCAGTGATCTAAGCAACTGAGATGAAAACCGTTCAGGATTTGTAATGAAGAAGTAATCTTTCGCTTCAAATCTCTGTTGGATCTCCGGAATTTCGTCTAGATTTTCGACCAATGAGCAACAGAAAACCCAAGCATTGAACTCGGCGAGGTGCTCGTGGACTAACAGGGCGGTGCGGGCGACAAAGTTACCCTCCTCATCTAAATTCTCTGGGTTCAAATCGATACCACTGCGAGGATTGGAAGCTAGTTCTTCGAGCTTCTGGCAGGGGCGCTGAACAACTATTTCCCGTCCAATTTGCCCTTCTTGAATGTCCCGGAATTTTTCATCTTCAATGCTTCGGTAGTGGTGGAAAGTACCAAGTTTGAGGTTAAAGTTCGAACAGGTTAGAGCGTTTGGTTTGTATTTTGCTTCGCTGACGAATTTGACAAGGTATACCACGAAATCTCTCCTAAAATTTCTGGAGTATCAAAAATGGAGTACTGAGTGCCCGAATATGAGCCTGATCCCATTGAAGCACAACTTCAGCTCACAAGAAGTCGCTCTGTTGCAAACGGACGATTTTCGTTTTCGTTCGCCGCAGATTTCGACAGGACAATATTTCCAATAATTCATCAACCGCGAGGCGGACGACCAAGACTGATCGGGGCGGGCTTCTTCATCTTACCATGGGGCCTCTTCGTGACGGCAGGACACCTATTCGAAGGCAATGATATCGCGGATGATGATGCATTTGATGCTCTTGTCGACCTTGGTGGCGGCAATCTGAGGCAGATTCCGATAGAGGAAATCCATCGCAGTGAAGAGCGAGACGTAGCATTTGGAATTGTCTCAATGGAATCCGATGCACCAATTGTTCCAGTCATGCAACTCCCACCGATTGTCACCGAAGGCGGTGCGGAACCAATTGGAGCGCCAGTGTTTGCTCACACACTTGTGCAAGAGCTTCGTCCGCTCAGCCCCGATGAAGTACTGTTCCAAAGACGGTATCACTGGGAGTTGGGCTATGCAGAGGAAATCCACGAACATGGTCGTGGGTTTGTACGCGGGCGTTGTTTTTCAACAAATATTTTTGCCGAAGGGCGTTCAAGCGGGTCACCGGTATTCAATTCCAACGGGTTTGTTGTCGGTTTGGTGAGTATGGGTTTGACACCTCCCGATGGCCAATTGCCGTATTCCGTTATTACTTCGATCCAAGAAGCGCTGGACGTGCCTGTCAACGGCCAGACTGTCTGGGAACACAGGAGGCAAATGCCAAATAATCCAATTGTTTCGGTGTCTCGTGTGCAAAGTGCTGATAACTGACTGGTGAAGGCAGTTCGGCCAATGTCAGCTTAGGGCCGTCACCGTCGGCCAAGTCGACCCAGTCTCGCCAGCTGCGCCAGCATTTTTGACCCCGAGTCTGCGGATCCTGTGCCTCCTGCGGAACCCGTCTGCCCCATGCCTTGCCTCACGGGCATCTGCTGCACGCCGAAGAACTGCCGCGCCCTGAGGGCTGCGTATTCTGCGCCACTTGCGCCTCCGATCAGGTAGCGATTGTAGGCCTGCTGGCTGCCCATGGCGGCGCGGGCAAAGCTGTAACCGCCGCCGAGACCACCGGAGAGGGCGGGCATCATAATATTTCCGGAGATCGCGCGGACGATGAAGGGCGTGGCAATGATGAAGCCCTTGGCCATGAGCACCATCATGAAGAAGGGAATGAGCGCGCCGATGTTTGAGGCTCCCTCCGGGTCGCCGAGTTCGCCGATGAGGGCAGAGGAGACGCCCGTGATTGTCGCGAACACACCGGCCACGACTATGGGGTAGAGCGCGAAGGAGACCAGCGCCGACAGCCAGCGCGCGAAATAGTCCTTGGTGACCTCGAAGAGGGTCAGGAAAATCATCACCGGTGCGATCCCGATCAGAAGTGCGATCATCAGGCGGGATGCCACGAGGATAAAGGCGGCCAAACCGCCCAGGATCGAGAGCAAGAGGACCCCGACAATGTCGAGCATGGCGCCGGCCATCCAGTTCAGCTCAGACCCGGCGGCGTTGAGATAGTCCCCTAGTTCCGCGATCAGCCGGTCAAACTCTTCGGCGAAAGTTCCAGAAGGGCCGGGAGTCCCACCACCGACCGAGGCCACGAGCGCCCCTGCAATGCTGTCGATCCCGGCAAGGATGGCGGATGAGAGCGCGTTGAACTGCACCCAGTTGGTCGCGAATATCCCGATCAGTCCGATCTTGACCGCGAGCCAGAATGCCGTGCGCCCGTCCATCGCCTTGTACTGGTAGATCATGTTGAGGAACACAAGGATCACCACCAATGTTGTTCCCAGCACCAGAAGCGTGCCGACAGTAGCTGCAACGGAACCGAACTGGGTTTCTGCCGCGGTGTCGAGATAGCCTTGGGAGGTTTCAACGAAATATGTGACGACGCTCATCGGGGATCAGCCTTACCAATTGCCCGCAGCGTCGCAGATGGCTTTGGCCTCGAGGCGAACGTCGTTGGCGCGTCGATTGTAGGTTTCGGAAGCTTCCAGCATTTCCCAGCGTTCGCCACTGGCGTGGCGCTCACGAAACACCGCCTCAGCTGCGTCCCAAGATGGGAACCGGGTCTCGCAATCGCAGCTGCCGGACTCGACAATCCGCTCGAGGTTTTGGGCGCGATAGATGTCCTGGACCAATACGCGCTGATAGGCTTGGCGCAGGGGGATTCCTTGCATCCAGCTGGGCTCAGCGGGCCGGTCCGGACAGACGTTGAAGCTGCGATCGAGCGTCGGCACTAGATTGCGCTCGGCGAAGGCGGGGACAGCCAGTAGGCTCAGGGCCACTCCGGTCAAAGCAACGCTTAGCCGTGCCAGCCTCATGCCGTGGCTCCGATGGTGGTCGTTTCGCGTTTCAGGAAGACCGTGTGCCCAACATTCGCGAATTCCGAGGAGCTGATCGACACGACTTCCCAGCCTTCCGCACCTTTGGCATTCAGGCTGGCCTGCATGTCGGAAAGGCTGGTTTTGCGGGTCATTGGAAAGCTGAGGATGTCATATTCAAAGGTCTTCATTGGGAAGCTCCGATCTCTGTTGCGCCGGGGAGGTAGAATTCGGTGATGCCGCGCCTGCCGTCGTGGCGACCGGCCTGGATGATCACGTCAATGGAGTTCTCGATGTACTGGATCATGTCGGCATAGGTCATTGGGATCTCGGTCTTGAGCGCGGCGATGGCGAGACGCTGTACGGCAAGTTGCGGGGTTTCGGCATGCAGCGTGGTCATGGATCCGCCATGGCCGGTGTTGATCGCCTCGAGGAAGGTCATGGCTTCCTTTCCGCGCACCTCGCCCAGAATGATCCGGTCGGGGCGCATGCGCAGCGTGGCAGTGAGCAGCACATCGGCGGTCTGAAACTCCGCATCGCGATTGGCGATCAGGGTCACAGCATTCGGCTGGGTCGGTAGAAGCTCGGCGGCTTCCTCGATGGTGACAATGCGTTCCTCTGATGGCACGTGAGACAGGATCTTCCGCGCGGCGACGGTCTTGCCGGTGGAGGTGCCGCCCGAGACGATCATGTTGAGCTTATTGTCGACGCAGAAGGCCAGGGCATCGTCGATGACACCAGACGCCACGACCTCGCGCAGTTCGCGGGTTTTCTCGAGACGGAGTTCTTCGAGTTTGCGCTCTTTGCCATAGAGGAAATCAAGCGCGATCCCATCGAGCGGCAGGCTCGAGAAGAACCGCAGGCTGATCGACATGGCAGAGAGCACGGCAGGCGGGGTGATGACTTGGGCCCGGATCGGTCGCCCCTTGTAGGTGATCGAGACCGAGACGATGGGGCGGTCCTTGCTCATTGTTGTGTTGGCGGAAGAGGCGATCTGGTTGCCGAGGTCCTTCACTTCTGTTGCGGTCAACGCCTGATCCAGCTTCCGCATGAAGTGATCGCCCTGGAATTCTCCCCAGCAGCTGCCATCGGGATTGATGCAGATCTCGATGACATCGTCGCGGGCGGCGGCGTCGATCCGGTCGAGCGAGGTCTGGAGATAGCTCAGCGACATGGGCTCAGAATATCTCCAGATCGCGGTCGACCATCACCGTGACGCGGGCGCCCTGGTCGACATAAATGACGGGACCGATGGAGAGGTAGTCTCCGATCACAGAGTCCGTGGCATCGGCAAGATCGTCGCCCACGTCTTCGAGCACGTCCGCCGTGGTCTCGTCCTGAACATTTGCTGCAGCGGCGCTTGGCGCGGCGGAGATCAGCGAAATCAGCGCCGCCGAGCCGAAGCGCTCATCGAAGCGGGTATCGACAAAGCCGGTGACACCTGAGCGGCCCAGTTCATCTCCCCCGAAGGAGCTGATCTGGATGGTTTGATTGTCGGGCAGGATGATCCGGTCCCAGGCGATGGTGACCCGGCGCTGCGCGATATCGACGCCGGAGCGATAACGCCCGATAAGACGGGACCCGCGCGGGATCAGGAGGCGCGCGCCATCGAAACTGAACACGTCTTCGGAAACAACGGCCCGGGTCTGGCCGGGCAGGGAGCTGTCGAGCGCGGTTTCCATGACGGCCTGGATCATGGTGCCCTGGATGATCGTGTTGGAGGGATTGGCGATGACTTCTGCCTGTGTCACCGAAGTGGGCAGCGCGCCGTTCAGAACGAAATCCGTCACTTCGCCAAAGGTCCGCTCGGTCAGAGCCGTCTCATTTGCGCCAGAGGTGCCGCCAAAGGCGATGGTGGGCGAGGTGATGCGGCGTTCCTGAAACGCGCGCTCCTCAGCAGCGCGGCGTTCAAGTTCCGCGAGCCGTCGTGCTTCTTCCTCGCGGCGCAGCCGTTCTTCTTCCCGCGCGCGCAACTCGTCCTCGGTGGGCCCGGTGGGTGCGGGAAGTGGGCGGTTGGCCTCGAGCTGCGCAAGTTCGAGGTCCATGCGGAGTTGCTCCATCTCGCGATCGCGCGCCGTTAGCTCATCGCGAAACTGCTGCTGCGCGGCTTCCGATGCGGCTTGCAGGGCGGCGATTTGGGCTGTCAGCGCATCGATCGCTTCTGCGGCAACCGTGTCTTCCTCGACGACCGGCTCGGGCGCATTGCGCAACTCTTCGATCTGGGCCTGAAGAGCTGCGAGTTGCGCCAGAAGCTCGGCATTTGGTTCGACCGGTTCCGGCGCGACCAGAACCACCTCGGGCTCGGGCGGGGGCAAGGTCTCGATGGCGCCGAACCCGTCGCCTTCGTTCTGGAACACGTCCGGCGTGGCCGTGGGAAGGGCTTCCTCTTCCTCGGGTTGGGACATGAGATAGAGCAACGCACCGCCCGCGCCGATCACGAGGACGACGACCAAAGCGAGCAGCGGTGAGCGCCGTGGGGCAGGGGGCGAACCAGCGCCCTTGCCTTGTTCTAGAGCAGCGAGGCGTTTCTCGAGGTCTGCGTTTCCAGTATCGCTCATGATCCCATCCCCGCAGGCGGTGTGGCCTCGATACAGACCACCTCGTCCCCGATCCGCAGCACCCATTGCCTGTTCACCCCGGAGACCCGGATCACGCCGTCCTCGGTGGCTTGCGTGTTGACCGTCCGCTCGCGGCCATTCGCGTAGCGAAAGATTGCGGGGACGGGCGCGTTCCGCGGGAATTCGAAATACGTGAAGGTCCCGTCATCCCAGACGCGGGTCGGGGTGAACTCGGTACGTGCGCTGGCACCGTAGTTGTAGTTTGGCGCGTGGGCCGCGATGGCACGCGTGGGCCGTACATTGTCTTCGGGATAGCGGAACTGCACCACGTAGAAGGTCGGGCTGCGGGTCTCCTGGACGTTGAAGTAGTAGCTGCGGCGGTTGGTATAGACGGTCACGTTGGTATGGACGCCGCGTGCAACGGGCTTGATCGCGAAGGCCTGCCCGCCCGGCACGCCGTCGATCTCGAAGCCCTCCGTGTCGCCCGCTATGATCGAGCGGATGCTTTCGCCCTCGCCGAACTCGATGGTGGTCACATGGGTGAGCGACACGCTGAGGCGGTAGACCTGACCTTCTTGATATGTTGCCAGCCGCACCCGATTGTCATTGGGCCCGCCACGCGGGATGGTTTCGGCGAAAACAAGGCCGGGCAACAGGGCAATCAGCAATATGAAAAGTCGAGCAGGGAACAAATTCAATTCTCCAATCTGTCGGAGCGGACGGAATATTCGAGGACCGTGAAGCCGAAGGGGTTGGTCCAGACCTCATCGATGGAGCGGCGGGTCTCGGGGCGGAACTCGAAGAGAAGCGTGGCAGTGAAGAGGCCTGTCTGAACGCCATTGATAGACGTCAGGCGCTTGCGCAGGCGGACCGTGGCGCGGTTGGTGCCGATCCGGTTGATGCTGAGGATTTCCACGTCGAGCCGGGCATTGGGGCCATAGACGGTCGGCGGGTAATTCTCGTTGGCGCTGTTCCAGATTTGGCGCAGCCCGCTCTCGGCGGCCCCGTCCGAGCGGCGCAGAACGCTGCGTATGCGCAGATCGTTGTCCAGCTGGTTATAGACCTCCCGATCGGTCACATAGCGGAAGACCTCCGCCTCGATAATCGCCTGGTTGGCCGTGACAGACGTCGCGCCCACCGAGGCCTCGGGCAGGGCAAAGCCGGTAGCGGGATCATAGGGGACAACGACGGGCGGGGGGTCGACATCGAGGATTGTGACAGCCGCGGCGCTCAGGCAGCCGATGACGCCGAAGACAAGGCCTATCAGGCCAAGGCGCTGCCAGAGCCGTTCGCGGCGCAGCGCACCATAGACCAGCTCTTCTTCGATGATTTCCTGTTCACTCGCCACCTGTCACAACCCTTGATCAGTCTGCCCGCAACTCGGGCAGCGTGAAGTCCATAAACCGCTGTTCCTCGGCGATGGTGGCGGCATCGATCACGCCTCCCGTCCCATCGCCCACGGTCTGCACCGCTTCGAGTTGCCACATGGCGACCAGCGCAATGGCGAGCTCCGCGGTCACACGCGTGTTGAGATCGACGCTTTGCTTGAGCTCTTCCATGTCATCGATCAGCCCGACCAGGCGGTCGACCCGTTCCAGCGATTGGCCGGCATCCTCATAGCTGTTCTGGGCCGCGGCTGAGACCAGGGCGCCGGTGGTGGCCTGCGTCGCCACGCGGTTCGCGCCCGGATTGCCGCTGGTGGCCATTTCCGAGAGGGTGTCATCGTTAAATCCGAGATCGGCCAGTACCCGGTCCATCTGGGTTTCGATCTCGCCCGCGCCGGAGCCCGACAGGCCAGAGAAATCCCCAGTCTTGATGGCTTCGATGGTGGCGAGGATGTCCCCGAATTCCTGATCGAGCAGACCGTTCAGCTCGTCTTCCATCTCGGTGCGGATGATTTCCGGCAGTTCAGCAAGGCGGGTCAGGGCTTCGTAGGTTCTTTGCAGCTCCGCGAGTTGGTCCGTGAGTGTGGCAAGCTGTTCGCGGAGCTGCGTCAGCTGCTCGTTCTGCAGGATCTCGTCTTCGATCATCTGCCGGAGCTGCTGGATGTTTTGCGCGATGTTTTGGGTGTCGACGACCGGCACACCTTGCGCCACGGCAGCGGACAGGGTGCCGAGATGCAGACCGATCCCAAGCGTCGTGGCCAATGCCGTCCTCACGAGCAAATCTCTCATCAGTCTATCTCCCTGATCGTGAATTCCATGAACGTGCCTTCGACCATACGCGCACTGGCCTGAGCCAGCTCTTCGGCGGAAAGGACGCGGGTGCGCGCCGCCTGAAGCCGGATGCGGGCGGCCACGAGACGCACGAGTTCGGCGCGGGCATAAGTGTTGAGTGCAACGCTCTCCTGCACATCCTCGGTCTCGGAAATCCGTTCGACGATATCCGCAATACGCAGGGCGGCCTGCCTGATCGCGGCGGGCGAGTTGTTGCCATAGAAGGCCGCGCCATGACCCGTGAGCGAGAGGTTGGCATTGGCCAGAAGCGTGGGGTCGATCGTGCCAAGCGCTTCGATCCCGCCGATACGGGTCAAATAGAGGTTATAGCGTTCGGGGATCACCTGGACGTAGTGCTGGGTCTCGCGGAAGGGCGGCACGCCGCCATACTCGAAAACCCGGCCTGGTCCGGCGTTATAGGCTGCGAGCGCGTTGATGATATTGCCATCGAATGTGTTGAGCTGGGTCGCGAGATAGCGCGCGCCGCCATGCACCTGCAGGTAAGGGCTGTCATAGTATTCCGGGTTGATACCAAGATCGCTGGCGGTGCCGGGCATGATCTGGGTGAGGCCAAAAGCGCCGACCGGCGAGCGGGCGCCGATGGTGAAGCGGCTTTCCTGCCAGATGAGAGCCTGCAGCAGGGCTCGCCATTGGACTGGGGAGAGGCCCGCGCGGCCCACGCCCGCTAATCCGCTGGTTTCCCGGGCGACGCGGATGATGAGCTGCTCGATGTTTTCCGCCGCATCGCCAAACATCTGTGCGCCGCCGGGATTGGGGTCGATGTCGGCATTGCCGTAGACCGCTTCGACGGAACGGGCTGGATCGCCGCTTCCGTTTTCCAGCCCTGAAACCATCGCGGGTAGGCCCTGACCGCCGAAGCTGGTTTGGGCATCGAGGATGCGTTGCAGGGTTTCCAGTTGGTCGCGTTCGATCTCGGCAATGAGTTCGCGCACGGCAAGCTTGTCCGCCTGAACGGCCAAGTCAGCCTCGCGATCGCCTGTTTCGACGATATCACGCGCGGTCAGCCCACTGTCATTGGTCGGCACGCCTTGAGACGAGGCCAGACCGGGCAGCAGGCAAAGCGCCACGATATGAGGCAGGCTAGACTTCAATGTCGCCCTCCGGCGCGCCGAGGGGCTTGAAGGTGCAATCTGGCGCGACGGGGGCCGTCGAGGCCAGGAAGGTGAAGCAATTGGCCTGCGGCTCCCGGTACTGGGTGCAGGAGGCCAAAGCGCCGAGCGCGGTGATAAGAAACAGGGTACGGATCATGAAAGCCTCCAGAAGTCCGAGCGGTCGCGGTAATCGGCGCCGACAAGCGCTTCGCCCTTTTCCATGCCGCCAAGGATGGTGAGATTGGGTCCAAGCGCGCTCAGATCGGCATCGACGACGATCGAGCCCTGATCGTCGCGGATCAGCGCCAAACGGCTGTTGCTGCCCGTGTTGAGAAGGACGTCGAGCTCCTTCTCCGTGAGGTTCAGCATGGCGTAGTCCGAGGCATTGGCGCGGATATTGGGCAGCAGGATCTGCGTCGGAACGGCTTCGACGATGGTCTTGCCGGTCCGGGTGCGCTCAAGCTGGCTGGCATATTGCGTCATCATCACCGCGACGGTGTTCTGCTTGCGCGCTGTCACGAGCCAGTTCGACAACCGTTCGGCGAAATATGCGTTGTCGAGCGCCTTCCATGCCTCGTCGATCACGATGATGGTGGGGCGGCGGTCCTCGATCTCGCGCTCGACCCGGCGGAAGAGATAGGAGAGGACCGCCATGCGCTCCTTCTCGGCCTCACTGTCGAGAATGCCGGTGAGATCGAAGCCGACCAAATCGCCCTCCAGCGAGAACGTGTCTTCCAGCGTCTGCCCGAAGATCCAGCCGTAGCGGCCCTCTTCGGTCCACTCAAACAGGCGCTGGTGCAGATCGCCGCCATCATCGGTGGAGACAAAAAGCGATGCGAAATCCCGCCAGTTCCGCAGGGCCGGATTGGTGGCCTGGGCATTCTGGCGCACGACCTCCTGGATGCGGTTGGTCTGCGCCGGGGTCAGGGGCTTGTCGGCGCGGTAGAGCAGGGTTGTGAGCCAGTCCGAGAGCCAGGCGGTGCCGCGCGCATCGGTCTCTGTCCAGAGCGGGTTGAGACCCGTGGGCTGGCCGGCGTTCAGGGAGGCGTAGCGCCCGCCATTGGCGCGCACCGCCATCTCCATGCCAAGACGGTAATCGAAGACGAAGATCCGCGCCCCTGCGCGACGGGCCTGGGTCATCAGGAAGGCCGAGAGCACCGATTTGCCCGACCCGGGCCGCCCCATGATCAGGGTATGCCCGCTGGTCGGTTCTTTGTCGGGCGAGCCTTGCTCGTGATAAGAAAACCGGTAGGCGCTCTGCTCCGGCGTGGGCAAATATGTGACGACCCGGCCCCAGGGGGTAAGTGCTGCAGGTTTGCCGAGCTGCGTTCGGTGGAAGGCCGCGAAATCTGCAAAGTTGCGATTGGTGACGGCGCTGGCACGCACGCGCTTGGGCTGGTTGCCGGGATGCTGGCTGAGGTAATGGGCCTTTGCGGCGACCCGCTCACCGATCATCTTCACGCCTTCGGTCGCGGCGGCGTTCACGATTTCGGCGCTGAGGGTTTGCAGTTCTTCGAGCGTGTCGCAGAAGAGCGTCACGATCATGTGATGCTCGCCGAAGCTTTGGCGCTTGGCCTCGAGATCATCGGCGGCGATATCGAGGGCTTCCAGGAGGGAGAGGGCCGCATCCTGGCTGGCCTGCATCTGGCGCTTTTGTCGTTTGATGCGGCCCGCCATGAGGTTCGAATTGATCGGTGTGAAGGAATGGGTGACGATCATGTCGACCGGCAGGTTCAGCATGTCGAACATGGTGCAGGAGGTGCCTTCCGAGTATTCTCCGATGGTGAAGCTCTTGCCGTAGCGGTGGCCCACGACGCCCTCGGAAAGCTCGAAATGGTCGCCGTGAAACGTCACGCGGGTATTGGCGACGTTGAAGGACAAAAAGCCGTAGGTATTGGCGGGATAGAGCGGCAGCTCGGTTCCTGTGTTGAGCGCGCCCAGAAACCCCACCAACTCTCCCGATCCGGCTGACAGCAGGCGCGGCTTGAGCTCGGTAAGCCCCGAGAGGAAGACGTTCACGGCCTCACCGAGGCGCTGCAGGCGTTTGCGGGTCTCCTCTCTCAGCCGGTCCGGCGCGCTGCGGCTGAGGAACGGCAGGAGGCTTTTCGGGGGTGGGCGGTGAATGACGGTGAGCGTCAGCGTCTTGTCGCGCAGCCCGCTGGTCTCGAGTTTCGCGCGCCAGCGCCGGTCGACCTCGCCTGCGAAGCTGTCCTCACGGATCGGGTCGAGATCAGGTTTGATGGCCTTGGAGACCTTGTGGACGTAATAGCTGAATTCCGGCCCCAGCTGCGCAACGATGCGGGCAAAGAGCGCCGTCACCTTGTCGAGATAGGCATCATCTGTCGTGTAGCTGTTGATCCCCTCGAGCCGGATGCAGCGGAAGAGTTCGTTCACCCGGGTCCGCACGGTCTGGTCGTCGACGAGGCTCACATAGGGCAGCATATGCGCGAGGCGGGTCTCGCGCGCATACCAGTCTGGCGTCATTGTGCGGGCATCGAGCGCAGCATCACGGGCGTCATCACGGGGCATAGCTGTCCCCGCCATGGATGGACCTGTTGCGCGTGGGCGGTGTCTCCTGCAGGGCCGTCATCATCACGTCGATGAAACGCGGGTCCCAATCTGCGGCCTTCCACAGTACCGGATAAAGAAGGGCGGCCACGCCCAGCACCCCGATGTGCTGGACCCAGACGAACAAGAGCACCGAGCCGAAAAGCCAGACCATCGCGTACATGATGGGCAGGCCCAGAAGCTTTGGCGGACGCACGAGGCCGAGAAAGAGAGGCGAGCGCTCAGCCACCGGCAAAGACCGCGGCAACAATGGTGGGGGCGGCCGCAACACCGGCGATGCCCACGAGGACCCAAAGCGCTTGGCGCAGGTCGATGATGTTGAAGAACCAGCTCAAGAAAACGCCGAGGACCGCGAGTGTGGCGATGACCACACCAAGAGGGCCGGTCAGCGCATCGACAATGCCCTGCAACAAGCTTTGGATCGGGGAGAGATCAATGCTCTGTGCAAGGGCGGGCTCGGCAATGAACAGGAATAGCGCCAGCGAGGCGACAAAGAGGTTTGAAATCTGTCTCATGAATTTGATCCTTCCAATCGGGCTACGACGGCCATGACGCGGGCCACGTGGTTCTGGGTTTCTCGGTAGGGGGGGACGCCGCCATACTGGCGGACCGCATCGGGTCCGGCGTTGTAGGCAGCCAGCGCCAGGTGCGGATCGCCGAACGTCTCCAGCATCATCGCGAGGTAGCGGGCGGAGCCGTCAAGGTTCTGCAGCGGATCACGCGGGTCGACGCCCAGATCACGCGCCGTCGCAGGCATCAATTGACCAAGGCCAATAGCACCTGCACTTGAAATCGCATCCTGCCGGTAGGCGCTCTCAACCTCGATATTGGCGCGGTAGAGGACCAGCCAATCCGTCACGGAAAGCCCCGCGCGACGCAGGCCGGGATGGCCGGCATAGCGCAAGGCCGTGGTCTGAATCCCGGAGAGGACATCGGCGCGGGGCAGGGGAGTCGGGCGGGCAAGGGCCGCGACTTGGACGCCCTCTTGCTCGGTCTCTACCTCGCCGAAGATCGCGATCCCATCGGAGGCCGAACCCTGACCAATCCCGTCATTGTAGTTTCGAGCAAAGCTGCTTTGGGAGCGGGACGGGGTTAGAGAGCCGTCGCTCTCCATGACCAGGACCATCTGTGCGGAGGCAGGTGCTGCGACCAGCCAGAGACAGACGAGGTTAGTTGCCAGTGCCCTTGTCTGATGGAGCTTTGTCTGGCGGGGCGAGTTTATGCGTACGGCTTGTCCCCGCTTCAAGCGGCAGGTCGACATGCGCAAAGCCAAGGCCAATGAAGAAAGACACCACGCCGGAGATCGTCTTGAACTCGCGGATCTTGATATCGTTGTAAGTCGTCCGGGTGCGCGCAGTGACGAGGAGCTTTTCCACCCCGTCATCAGAGACAACGCGCATGATCCAGACCCCGTAATAGCTGGGGCCTTTCTTATGTGCCGACTCCTGGCACAGGATTTCTGCGCTATAGCCGCTTTCCACGAGTTCGCGGAACCTGGCTTCCGTAACCACATTTGGTGCTTCGATGTCCCAGTTCATGGCCCGGCTCACGCTTTCTCCAATGGCGCGACCCCAGGCATTCCTACTTGAAGCCCAGAGTTACGATAGTATACTATCAACCGCAAGATGTAATATCATGCTTTGGCTGTAGTTTGGTCACGCAAACACTAGTCTCGGCCAGTGTCCGCGATCAAGGAGATAACAGGTTTGAGAAACCCAAGGTTGACAGGCCTGCTCCCATTGCAAGCTATGGCCCTTCTGATCTGCGTCCCCGGGCCGGGTTTCACCGACTCCTGCCTCGCACCGGCCCGTCCCTTCCTGCCAAGCGATTCGCAAGCGGCCCGTGACTACGCCGACCTCATCCGTCGCGATTTCGAAGACTACATCCAGGATATCCAGAGCTACTTCCGTTGCCACGACGACGAGCGCGCCCGTGCATTCAAGGAAGCGAGGGAGGTCAGCGAGGACTATGGCCGGTTTCTGCAATTGGTAGGGGATTGATGGGTTATCCGGGGAGCATCAGACTTGCAGCCCATGGAAACCCGACGCCGATAACACCCTCAAGTATCTACTTTTTAGATAACAGATTTCATCCGCTAGCGACGTCACAAAAGGTATGTGACGCGTGGCAAAGACAATCAGAAGCACGGGACAGGTGGCACTCTGCCAGGCGTTGGTCGACGCTCGCATCAAGGCGGGCCTCGGTCAGAAAGACTTGGCGGACAGGCTTAGATGCCACCAGTCACTCGTTGCCCGCGTTGAGAGCGGCCAGCGCCGGGTCGACGTTGTCGAACTGGTGGTTCTGGCGCGCGCAATTGGCTTTGACCCGTTTGAGGTTCTGGCGATCGTTGAAGCCGCCACGGAGCCCGACCACCGGATTTGAGCCATTTCATTTTTCGAGAACACGGGAGCTGACTTCTCCCGGTGTGAATTCGTTACCGCGAGGACGAACAGTAACCGATTTTAACGAGGCCCGGCACACGGTTGCAGCAAACGCTTTGGATCTGAGCTGCTATCCGCAACGCCAAATTGCAGGAAGTCAGTAAACAGTGAACGAAAATGAGGTCGAAGGCGTCGCGATCGCCAATTTGATTGCAGCCGATGAAGAAACCTGTGAACAGGCATGCAATTTTGACCCCGTAGCGGGGTGATCGGCATCCAAAAATGACCCCCTTACACTGATGTGGATAATGCCCCC
>NZ_JARAMM010000024.1:0-48827 GCF_028807335.1 Sulfitobacter sp. PR48
GTGCAAAATCGCCCTCCGGGGGGAGGTCGGGCGATGCCCGGCTGACGCCGGGCGGAGGCGCTTGGGGGTATGCACCGCGCCAATGGCACGGCAGTTTCGTCCGCTCACCTAACCTTGCCCCATACCACGCCCAAGGTCCGGTCTGGGTCGGAAATGCCTGGCATTCGTGTCGGAATTGCCTGGCACGGCCCACTGACAAGATTCAGAAAATTCGCAGTCAGGGGTCGGAGTTGATGTCGATGGGCGTACAAATGGGCCACCGGGGCTCAGGCCCGGGCCGCCGCTTTCGCTTTCCGTTTGCAACGCGCCGCAAATGCCTTAGGCAGAACCAAAGCCGAAGGAGCGCCCATGAAATTTGACGACAGCACCGAAGTACTGGCCACCGTGCAGGCCTCTGCCGGGCGGCGCGCCATGGGGATCTGCTGCCTGGGGCTGCTGGGCCTCCTGCTGATCTACATGGCTTTCATGCGTGCGCCGGCCCTGCACTGGCAGCTGTTTCTCATCCTTGTCGGCGCGGGGTCGCTGTGGGTTGCGGATGCCATGCGGCGCGCCACTGCAAGCAAGCTGGAGCTGACGCCGCTGGTCCTGCGCGATGCGGATGGCACCGTGATTGCCCGGGTCGATCAGATCACCGGGATCGACCGGGGATTCTTTGCCTTCAAACCGTCCAATGGCTTCCTGCTCAAACTGGGCGAGGGCGGGGCCCGCCACTGGCGGCCCGGGCTGTGGTGGCGCATGGGCCGCCGGGTCGGGATTGGCGGTATGACACCGGGCAGCCAGACCAAGTTCATGGCAGATGTGCTGGCCGCTCTGCTGGCACAAAAGGACCCGCAGGACTGAGGGTCCGGCGGGTCTGATGTAGCGCTGCGGCGCGGGGCCTGTGGCCTTTCAGTTCAAGTTGTATCGCCGATAGGTGCCGCGCCTTCGGCGTTCCCGGGACATTCCTGTCACAGGATGATTCAGTATAGGGTCGGGCGCCTTAGTTGCAGTATTCCCAGCAGACGCGGGGCGCATAGCGCGGGCGCGTGAAAACGAAGTTCTGGATCTCGCGCTCTTCCAGGCCGGTGGCGAAGGGCGGTACGTAATCGCTCCAGGTTTCGACCAGCAGGACACGTTCATTGTCCGGCATCACCGGCAGGCGGTTGTGCCAGTTCTGCACTTCGGCGTTGGTCAATGCAACAGCATTGCCGCGCGTCTGGGACCAGTCGGTGCGGTAGCTGTTGTTGTCCTCGTCGAACCAGATCGAAGTGACCCGCATCGCGGATTTGCCCTCGCTGAGGGAAAGGTACTCGAACAGGTTGTGCACACCGTCAAGGTAATCGTCATCCAGCGGCAGTGTCTCGCGGGAAATCGCGTCGCCCACGGTGAAAGCCGCCTTCTGGTTGATCCCGTACATGCGGAAGGCATCAAAGATCGAAAATGCGGCGAGGAAGGCCCAGAACATCACCGGCAGGACGATCATCGCCTCGATGGAGATCGACCCGTCCTGCTTGCGCAGGAAATCGCAACGCAGCAGGGCGTTCAGACGGAATTTGAGCAAGGTGGCACGCATCATTTCGGCTCCTGTACAAAGGCGGAGACCGCGATCAGCCGGGCCCGTCCGCTGCCGTCTGTCTCAAGCTCCTTGCCCAGGCCGGTGGTGGCGAAGACAGGCTTGAACTTCACGCAGGCCCGCAGGATCATGATCTCGTGTTCGCGGCCCAGGACAAACCCCCGGACCGGTGTGGCCGGTGCAGAGGTGTCCACGCAGTCCGGCGTCTGGTCAAAGGTGGCGAAGGCGCGGGGCAGCAGCGGGATCATCTCCAGCCGCAGCGTGCTGTCGCAATCCTCGATGAAGCCCGCATTGGCGCAGACGATCTGCTTGATCTGGTTGTGCGCGATCGGTGTGTTCGTGCTCAGCCGGATATAGCGGACGGCGATGTCCACACCCCGGTCGAGATACATCTGGCGCATGGAATAGAGGCCCATTTCGACCGCCATCATGAAGGCACCGAACAGGATTGGCACCAGGATGCAGAACTCGATCAGGAAGATCCCGCCCTCTTCGTCCCGGCGGAACCGGAACAGGCGTCTGAAGAAGGGCGTCTTCATTGTGTGAGCCTCAGCTGGTTGATCTGGCGTGCGATGGCTTCAAAGGCATCCTCGATCTCCACGCCTTCCACCCGGAAGAAGTGGCTGGGCGAGGAGGCGCAGTCGCGCATTACATTGGCACCGTGGTCGGTCACTTCGAACCCGATGGACCAGACAACGATCTTTGCGTCCTTGGCCGCGCCGCAGATTTTGCTGAGAAGCAAATCGCCCTGGTAATCGGAGTACTTCTGGGTGCGGAAGTTTTGGCGGTAGTAGTAGCTGACGTAGCGATTGACGTACCAGCCGAGGTTGTAGCGGGACCAGTGCACGATTTCGGAGTCCGAATTGTAGTACCAGCTTGGGATGCGGTAGGTCGTGACGTTCTGGCCATCCGTCATGAGGATCACGGTTTTCAGGGTTTCCGGATCGTCATAGCTAGCGGGACGGGACGAGAAGGCCGGGTCGGTCAGCCCGGCGCTGGCCATGCTCTGGTTGATCGGGCGGAAAGAAGGGTCAAGCAGCGCGGTGCCCCATTTCATGCCAAGGAAGATAGAGGTGTTGGCACGGGGTTCAAGCTGGTCGATCTGTGCCTTCAGGGCGCTTGCGTTCTGGCTCAGCGGCTGGATCCGCTCAAAGTCATAGCGCGGACAGACCGTTTCGCTCATCTGGTTCCAGCCCGGATCGTGGTTCTGAAAGTGCTGCATGTGGCTGTAGTGGCTGCCCGATGCATGGAGGAAGGTCTCGTCGAAGTCCGAGTCGGGAAATTCAACGCAATGTGAATAATTGTGGACAGGTTGCACGCCCATCCGATCAAAGATCTCGGGGCCGGCATTCACATGGGCCGAGTAGGGCACGACGGAAACGGAGATCAGATCTTCCGTCTCGTCCCGGATTACGGTGTCGACAAAGACCTTGGCCGCGTTCCGCATGTTCTGGATCTTGTTGTTGGATCCCATCGACCCGGAGATGTCCAGGACCATCGAGATCTCTACTTTTGCGACTTTCTCTTCCGCCTTGGAGCGGGCGGGGACCGACAGGTCGTCAACCCCGAGGGTGTTCATGAACTGCGTCTTGATCGTATTGGTGGCATCCACCGTCACGGTGCGGTAGTTCAGGCCCTCGTCGACATTCACCGCCGAGACGTATTCGGCCATGCCGGATTTGGCGAAGTAATCCCGCACCACCGCTTCGGGGTCCAGGGTCTGGTCCAGGTCGGCGGCCGCCAGAACGGCGCGGTCCGACACGGCCTGAAGGCGCGTGCGTTCCATTTCGTGGCGCATCATGTCCACACCGATGCCGCAGATCGTCATCATGATCAGGATCATGAAGCAGGCGAAGATGGTGATTGAGCCGTCTTCCGACTTTGAGAAATGGCGGGAGAGTGCCAACAGGTCCCCGGCTGTCAGGCGATTTTCACGTTTACAACGTTTCATATTTGTTAACCTTTCCTACCGAGACACTTTTTGCATGCCGGATTTCGGGCAGTCTTTGCCGTTGGTCCCTTGTGATCGGGCAACATGGCGTAAATTGGGCGGAAAAGTGCCTAAAAACCGCGTTTTATCTGCGTTTTTAGCGCCAATTTCAGGTTTCCGGGGTGGTTGTTTCGGAACTGTAAACTTTAGCCCTCCTATGCTCGGGAATCGAAAATCCTGCCCGGGATTCGGGCGGATGTGCTCAATCTGGTCGCACTTTGAAAAAACCCGCCTTAGGGTGGGTTTGCCGGGATGCGGCCCGATGAGTCGCTCCTGAGGCCGGACCGAAATGACTGGAGAAGACGATGACCCCATCCAATGAGCCGAGCTTTCGCGAAAGCGTCGATCTGATGTACACCCGCGCAGTCGCGCTGATGGACCTGTCACCGGGGCTGGAGGAAAAGATCAGGGTCTGCAACGCGACCTATACCGTCCGCTTCGGCGTGCGGCTGCGGGGCAAGATCCATACTTTCACCGGCTACCGCTCCGTTCATTCGGAACATATGGAGCCGGTCAAGGGCGGCATCCGCTATGCGCCGGGCGTCAACCAGGACGAGGTCGAGGCGCTGGCGGCGCTGATGACCTATAAATGCGCGCTGGTCGAGGCGCCCTTTGGCGGATCGAAGGGCGGGTTGTGCATCGACCCGCGCGATTACGACGAACACGAGCTGGAACTGATCACGCGCCGCTTTGCCTATGAGCTGATCAAGCGCGATCTGATCAACCCGGCACAGAACGTGCCCGCCCCCGACATGGGCACGGGCGAGCGTGAAATGGCCTGGATCGCGGATCAGTACAAGCGCATGAACACCACCGATATCAACGGCGTGGCCTGTGTGACCGGCAAGCCGACCCATGCGGGCGGTATCCAGGGCCGGACAGAGGCCACCGGGCGGGGCGTGCAATATGCCCTGCATGCGTTCTTCCGCGATCCCAAGGGGATGGAACTGGCCGGTCTGACCGGCGAGCTGGATGGCAAGCGGCTGGTGGTACAGGGCCTGGGCAACGTGGGATACCACGCCGCCAAGTTCTTGAGCGAGGAAGACGGCTGTCTGGTGACCGCGATCATCGAGCGCGACGGCGCGCTGTTCGACGACAAGGGGCTGGATGTGGAGCAGGTGCATCAGTGGATCGTCAAGCATGGCACCATCAAGGGCTATCCCAAAGCGCCGCTTGAACCGGATGGTGCCAAGCTGCTGGAGGCGGAATGCGACGTGCTGATCCCGGCGGCGCTGGAAGGGGTGATCAACCTGTCCAACGCGGACCGGATCAAGGCCCCGCTGATCGTGGAGGCCGCGAACGGCCCGGTCACGGCGGGCGCGGATGAGATCCTGCGCAAGAAGGGGACGGTCATCATTCCCGACATGTATGCCAACGCGGGCGGTGTGACGGTCTCTTATTTCGAATGGGTCAAGAACCTCAGCCACATCCGCTTTGGCCGGATGCAGCGCCGCCAGGAGGAAGCGCGCCACCAGCTGGTCGTGGACGAGCTGGAGCGGCTGAGTGCGGACAGCGGGATCGGCTGGCAGTTGAGCCCGAATTTCAAGGACAAGTACCTGCGCGGCGCGGGTGAGCTTGAGCTGGTCCGTTCCGGTCTCGATGACACGATGCAGACCGCCTATCAATCCATGGCCGAGGTCTGGCACGGCCGCAACGATGTGGATGACCTGCGCACGGCGGCCTATATCTGTGCAATCGGCAAGGTTGCGGCCAGCTACCGGGCAAAGGGCATCTGACAGCCGCATGCGCCACGCGGCGACCATATGGCCGGTAATTTGGCGATATGGTCGCCCATGATAAACTTTCTGTCGAAAAGCACCGTGCATCTGGCCGGCGGGCATTGCACCTCTGGGCGGGACTTGGTTCACTTGGTCCAGTCGAGGGGAGTTTCGAATGCGGTTTTCAGGGTGGCGCGTGCTGCGCGAAGGGCTGACCGGCAACAAGGGCTGGACGCAGCATTGGCGCGATCCGGAACCGAAGCCGGAATATGATGCCGTGATCATCGGCGGCGGCGGGCATGGGTTGTCCACCGCCTATTACCTGGCCAGGAACCACGGCATGACCAATATCGCGGTGCTCGAAAAGGGCTACCTCGGTGGGGGCAACGTGGGGCGCAACACGACGATCGTGCGCGCCAATTACTTTCTGCAGGGCAATTCGGAGTTCTATTCCCACTCGCTGAAGCTGTGGGAAGGGATGGAGAAAGACCTGAACTACAACGCGATGCATTCGCAGCGCGGGCTGATCAACCTGTTTCATTCCGACGGCCAGCGCGATGCCTTTGCCCGGCGCGGCAATGCGATGATCAACCAGGGCGACGATGCGGTGCTGCTGGACCGTGAGGGGGTGCGCCGGTATCTGCCCTATCTCGACTTCGACAATGGCCGCTTTCCGATCTACGGCGGGCTGCTGCATCCGCGCGGCGGCACCGCGCGGCATGATGCGGTGGCCTGGGGCTATGCGCGCGGCGCGGACCAGCGCGGTGTGGACCTGATCCAGCAATGCGAAGTGACCGGCATCGACATCGAAAACGGCAAGGTGCGCGGGGTGCAGACCACCCGCGGCCCGATCCGGGCCAGGAAGGTCGGCATCGTGGTGGCGGGCCGCTCGGGCCAGGTGGCCGCCATGGCCGGCATGCGCCTGCCGATCGAAAGCCACATCCTGCAGGCCTTCGTCAGCGAGGGCGTGAAGCCGGTGATCGACCATGTGGTCAGCTTTGGCATGGGGCACTTCTATATCAGCCAGTCCGACAAGGGCGGGCTGGTCTTTGGCGGCGATCTGGATTTCTACGCCTCCTACGCGCAGCGCGGCAACATGCCGATGATGGAACATGTGATGGAGGCCGGCATGACCCTGATGCCGATGATCGGCAAGGCCAGGGTGCTGCGCAGCTGGGGCGGGATCATGGACATGACACCCGATGGCAGCCCGATCATCGACAAGACCGATACCGAGGGTTTGTTCATTGACTGCGGCTGGTGTTACGGCGGCTTCAAGGCGGTGCCTGGGTCGGGCTTTTCCTTTGCCCATCTGATGGCGACGGGGGAACATCACGCCCCGGCGGCGAAGTTCCGGCTGGACCGGTTCCGCACCGGCAGGGGGTTGATGGACGAGGAGGGCACCGGTGCGCAGCATAACCTTCACTGAGCCCTACGCCGGCCGCGCGCCTGTGGCGGGCGTCGTGGTGTGTATTTCGGGAACAATGAAACGGGGTGTTGGCGCCCTGTCGGAGAGGACCACATGAGGATCGACTGCCCCCTATGCGGATCGCGCGACCGGCGCGAATTCTATTATCAGGGCGCTGCGGTGGCTTTGGCGCGGCCGGCGCCGGATGCCGGTGAGGCCGCCTGGGACGATTACCTGCATCTGCGCGACAATCCGGCGGGGCAGACCCGCGAGCTGTGGCATCACGAGGGAGGCTGTTCGGCCTGGCTGGTGGTGACGCGGGACACGGTCAGCCATGCGATCTCCCGGGTGGTGCTGGCCACTGACGCTGAGGAGGCCGGGGCATGAGGATCGCGGGCAAGGGTCTGATCGACCGCAGCAAAGCTGTCACTTTCCGGTTCGACGGGCGGTCTTACCAGGGGTTCCAGGGCGATACCGTCGCCTCCGCGCTTCTGGCCAATGGTCAAAAGCTGATGGGGCGGTCGTTCAAGTATCACCGTCCGCGTGGCGTGCTGACCGCAGGTTCGGAGGAGCCGAACGCGCTGGTCACGGTCGGCAGGGGCGCAGAGGCGGATCCCAATGTGCGTGCAACCGTGCAGGAGATTTACGACGGGCTGGAGGTGCGCAGCCAGAATGCCTGGCCCTCGCTGGATTTCGACGTGATGGCGGTGAACGACCTGGCCGCGCCCTTTCTGGGGGCGGGGTTCTATTACAAGACCTTCATGTGGCCCGCGAAGTTCTGGGAAGCGGTCTATGAGCCGATCATCCGGCGCGCGGCCGGTCTGGGGGCGCTCAGCGGCAAGCATGATCAGGACCGCTACGAACGCGCCTATGCCTTCTGCGATCTGCTGGTGATCGGTGCCGGGCCCACGGGTTTGATGGCGGCGCTGACGGCGGCACGGGCCGGGGCGGATGTGATCCTGGCCGATGAGGATGCGCGGATGGGCGGGCGGCTGAATGCCGAGACCGGGGTCATCGGCCATCAGCCGGGCCATGCCTGGGCGGCGGAGCTGGTGGCAGAGCTTGCGGCCATGCCGAATGTGCGGCTGATGACGCGCACCACCGTGACCGGGGCCTATGACGGCGGCATGTATGGCGCGCTGGAGCGGGTGAACCACCATGGCGCGCGTCGCGCGGACCTGCCGCTGGAGACCTTCTGGCGCATCCATGCGCGCCGCAGCATCCTGGCGGCCGGGGCGCTGGAACGGCCGGTTGCCTTCCAGAACAACGACCGGCCCGGCGTGATGACAGCCGGGGCGGTGCGGGCCTATCTGAACCGCTGGGGGGTGAGCCCCGGCAAACATGTGACGGTATTCGGCAACAACGACGATGCCCATCGCACTGCGCGCGATCTGGCGGCGGCGGGGGTCCATGTGGCGGCGCTGATCGACAGCCGCGCCGATGTGACGGTCGAGGGGGCGGATTTCCCGGTCCATACCGGTGCGCAGGTCTGCAACGCGGCGGGCCGCAAGGAGCTGGAAGCGATCACCATCCGGACCGCCTCGGGCGAACAGGCGATCCAGACCGATTGCCTGGCGATGTCGGGGGGCTGGAACCCCACGGTGCATCTGACCTGCCATATGAACGGGCGGCCCCGGTGGGACGCCGGTATTCAGGCATTTGTGCCGAGGCCCGATGCGGTGCCGGGGATGGTTGCGGCAGGGGCCTGCAACGGTGTCTTCCCGACCCGGGCCTGCCTGCAGGCCGGGGTTGATGCGGCGGCAGAAGTGGTCGCCGCGCTGGGCATGAAGGCGGGTGCCATGGAGGTGCCCCGGGCAGAGGATGACACCTATGCGATGGAACCGCTTTGGGCGGTGCCGGGCAAGGGGAGGGCCTGGCTCGATTTCCAGAACGATGTCTCGGTCAAGGATGTGAAACAGGCGGCGGTGGAGAACTTCCGCTCGGTCGAACATATGAAGCGTTACACGACGCAGGGCATGGCGACGGATCAGGGCAAGAATTCCAACGTGGCCGCGCTGGCGATCCTGGCGGATGCCACCGGGCGGGGCATTCCGGAGACCGGAACCACCACCTTCCGCCCGCCCTATGTGCCGGTGGCGATTGCCGCGATGGGGGCAGGGGCGCAGGGCAAGGGCTTTGCGCCGCAGCGTTTCACCACCTCGCACCAGGCGTCAATCGCGATGGGGGCGCCGATGATCGAAGCGGGGCTTTGGTATCGTCCCAGCTATTTCCCCAGGACGGGGGAGAGCGGCTGGCGACAATCCTGTGACCGGGAAGTGGGTCATGTGCGCAAGG
Organism: Sulfitobacter sp. PR48; assembly: GCF_028807335.1. Classification (NCBI taxonomy): domain Bacteria; kingdom Pseudomonadati; phylum Pseudomonadota; class Alphaproteobacteria; order Rhodobacterales; family Roseobacteraceae; genus Sulfitobacter; species Sulfitobacter sp. PR48. The sequence goes on from NZ_JARAMM010000024.1 coordinate 8,964, forward strand.
CGGTGGGGGTTTGCGATGTCTCCACCCTGGGCAAGATCGACATTCAGGGGCCGGACGCGGCGAAGCTGCTGGATTTCGTCTATACCAACATGTTTTCGACGCTGCCGGTCGGGCGGGTGCGCTATGGTCTGATGCTGCGCGAGGATGGCCATGTGATGGATGACGGCACCACCGCACGGCTGGGGGAGGCGCATTACGTGATGACCACCACCACCGCCGCCGCGGGGCAGGTGATGCGGCATCTGGAATTCGTGACCCAATGTCTGCATCCCGAATGGCAGGTGGCCTTTGCCTCGGTCACCGAACAATGGGCGCAGTTTGCCGTGGCCGGGCCAAAGTCGCGCGAGCTGCTGAATGGCCTGCTGGACGCCGAAATCGACGGCGAAAGCTGGCCCTTCATGGCCTGCGGTGCGGTGGAGGTCTGCGGGGTGCAGGGGCGGCTCTTCCGGATCTCATTTTCGGGCGAACATGCCTATGAGGTGGCGGTGCCTGCGCGCTTCGGGGCCAGCCTGTTTGACCTGCTGGTCAGCCGCGCCGAGGCGCTGGGCGGCGGGGCCTATGGGATGGAGGCGCTGAACGTGCTCAGGATCGAAAAGGGCTTCATCACCCACGCCGAGATTCACGGGCGCACAACCGCCTTTGACATCGGCATGGGGCGGATGGTCTCGGCCAGGAAGGATTGCATCGGCAAGACCCTGGCGGCGCGGCCCGGTCTGGTGGAGGAGACGCGTGAACAGCTTGTGGGGCTGAAACCTGTGGGCGCGGTCCGGCAGATCAGCGCGGGCGCGCATCTGTTCGACGCGGGCGCAGAGGCGGTGCGCGAGAACGATCAGGGTTATGTCACCTCGGTCGGGTTCTCGCCCGATCTGGGGCATATGATCGGGCTGGGTTTCGTCAGGCGCGGCATGGCCCGCGAGGGCGAAGTGATCCGCATGGTGGACCATCTGCGCGGGCTGGAGGCGGATGTCGAGATCTGCCATCCGGTGTTTCTGGATCGTGAAGGGGAGCGGGTGCGTGGTTGAACTGACAGCGAAAACCCCCTGTGACGGGCTGCTGCCGCTGACCATCGGGGATGCGGAGCTGGTGGAAGTGGCGGCCGGGGCGCTGACCTCTCTTGCGCCTCTGGGCGATGCGGCGGGCTTGGGTGCAGCTTTGGAAAAGGCCCATGGGCTGCGCTGGCCCGGCCCCCTGCGCGCGACCGGCAAGCAGGGTGCGCGTTGCATCTGGTTCGGACGCGGCGAGGCTCTGCTGATGGGTCCCGTGCCCGATCCGGCACTTGCCGATCATGGCGCGGTTGTGGATCAATCCGATGCCTGGGCCGTGGTGCAGCTGAAGGGGCCTGCCGCCGTGGATGTGCTGGCGCGGCTGGTCCCGGTGGACCTGCGCGAAACATCGTTCAAGCGCGGGCACAGCCTGCGCACACAGCTTTACCACATGTCCGCGTCGATCACGAAAACCGGGGCGGACAGCTTCATGATCCTTGTCTTTCGGTCGATGGCAGCCACATTGGTGCATGATATGAAAACAGCGATGGAAGCTGTGGCCGCGCGCGGTTAAGGCGGTGTCAGCACATGAGTGGAGTGACCCAATGGTAAAGTATTTCGTGGTTTCGGCGGTTGTTGCAGCGTTTTGCGGCCCGGCAATGGCAGCCAGCAAGAAGGAAACCGATTGCGGGCATCAGGCGGCTGTGGTTGCCGCCGTTCAGCAGGCGCGGATCGACCGGATCGGCGAACGCAAGGTGCCTGCGCATGTGGCCGCCAAGGCGACATGGCCGGACCGCTACAACACCGCGATCACGCTGGTGACCCCCTGGGTCTACGAGATGAAGATGCGAGACGTGAAATCCCAGGACCTGTCTGCGGCCTGGAAAGAGATGTGCCTGTCACAGTGACCCTCGACCGGGCGGCCTGACCGGGCCGCCGGAACACCAACCCGTTGATGTGCTGACGCGGCACCCGCTGGACGATGGCGGGCGCGGGGCGTAAGATATGGTATGAGCCTGCCACCCGGATTCCTGGACGAATTGCGCAGCCGAGCGAGCCTGTCTCAGGTCGTCGGCCGCAAAGTCATGTGGGATCAGCGCAAGTCCAATCAGGGCAAGGGCGACATGTGGGCGCCTTGCCCCTTCCATCAGGAAAAATCCGCCAGCTTCCATGTCGATGACCGCAAGGGATTCTATTACTGCTTTGGCTGTCACGCCAAGGGGGATGCGATCTCATTCGTGCGCGAGACGGAGAATGTCGGCTTCATGGAGGCGGTGGAGATCCTTGCGCGCGAGGCGGGCATGCCGATGCCCGCACGCGACCCCAGGGCCGCCGAGAAGGCGGACAAGCGCAGCGATCTGGCCGAGGTGATGGAACTGGCGGTGCGCTGGTTCCGCCTGCAACTGCAGACCGGGGCGGCGGCGGAGGCGCGGGCCTATCTGGCGCGGCGGGGGCTGGAGGAAAAGGCGCTCGACCATTGGGAAATCGGCTTTGCGCCGGACAGCTGGCAGGGGCTGTGGGACGCGCTGACCGGCAAGGGCGTGTCGGAGCAGATGATCCTGGATGCGGGGCTGGCCAAGCCTTCGTCCAAGGGCGGCAAACCCTATGACACCTTTCGCGGGCGGATCATGTTCCCGATCCGCGATGCGCGGGGGCGGGCGATTGCCTTTGGTGGCCGGGCGATGGACCCGAACGACAATGCCAAATACCTCAATTCGCCCGAGACCGAATTGTTCGACAAGGGCCGCAGCCTTTACAACGTGCGCGACGCGCGCACGGCGGCGGGCAAGGGGCAACCGCTGCTGGTGGCCGAAGGTTATATGGATGTGATTGCCCTGCATGGCGCGGGGTTCGAGGCGGCGGTGGCCCCCCTGGGCACGGCGATCACCGAAAACCAGTTGCAGATGCTCTGGCGGATCGACCCCGAACCGATCATCACGCTGGATGGCGACACCGCAGGCCAGCGCGCCGCGCTGCGCCTGATCGACCTTGCGCTGCCCCTGCTTGAGGCGGGCCAGTCGCTCCGCTTTGCCATGATGCCAGAGGGGCAGGACCCGGACGATCTGCTGAAATCGGCGGGACCGGGGGCCTTTCAGAAGCTGATAGATCAGGCGATCCCGATGGTGCGGTTGCTGTGGCAGCGCGAAACCGAAGGCCGGGTGTTCGACAGCCCCGAACGCAAGGCGGCGCTGGACAAATCCCTGCGCGAGAAGATCAAGCTGATCCGGGATCCGTCGATCCGCAGCCACTATGGCCAGGAGATCAAGGATCTGCGCTGGCAGCTGTTCCGCCCGGGCCCCGGCGCGCGGACCGGCTCTGCCAACCGGGGGGCGCGGCCTGGCGGCAAGTGGCAGGCCCCGCCGCTGGCCCCTTTGCCCAGCACGAAGGCCTCGGTGCTGGCGGGGGGCGACAACCATGTGACCCATCACCTGCGCGAGGCGGTGATCCTGGCCGCCGTGCTGGGCTGCCCGGAGATTGCCGAGGATTTTGAAAGCGGCCTGGAAAGCATGGCCTGTCAGGACCGCACCCATGCGGTGATCCGCGACATGATTCTGCGCCATGCGCCGCAGGGCGCTGCAGTGTTGCGCGAAAAAATTTCCAGCGCGCTGGGGCCGGATGCCCTTGAAAACCTGACCGCACAGCGCCATGTCGCGATCACCCCCTGTATCCGCAACCCGGGCAACACCGAGATGGCCACCATGACCGTGGCCGAGGAACTGGCCAAGCTGGAGGCGGCGCGGGGGCTGAGCGCGGAAATTGCCGAGGCCGAGGAAGACATGGCAGGCACCGCCGACGAAGGGCTGACCTGGCGGTTGAGCGAGGCTGTTCGCAGCGCGGATCAGGCCACGAGGTCGGGGCAGGAAGACAAGGCGGAATATGAGGTGGGCGAGAATGGCGCACGCATGTCCCGCGATGAACGCAGCGCGCTGGACGCGCTGCTTGAGAACATTACCTATGAAAAACCCAAGGGCCGCAGTTGAAAAGTGACCTTTTCGCAGGCTCTTGGGGAAAAAGCAGTACAACGGGTTTAAGAATCACCGCAAACCCCGCATGATTCGCGACAACCGAATCACCACACTGATTCGCGCAACCGCGCTGGAGGACGTTCATGGCCGCTAAGGACACCAACGAAGATACCAAACGGGACGACTCCGACAGCGGTCATTCGCTGGATATGAGCCAGGCCGCCGTCAAGAAGATGATCTCCGAGGCGCGGGAACGGGGCTATATCACCTATGACCAGCTGAACACCGTTCTGCCCCCTGATCAGGTCTCTTCCGAACAGATCGAGGATGTGATGTCGATGCTGTCCGAAATGGGCATCAACGTCATCGAGGATGAAGACGCCGAGGAGGAAGACGCCAAGGGGTCCACCGAACTGGCCACCACCGACAGCGCCAAGGAAGTTGCGCTGTCCTCCGGCACCGCCGAGAAACTGGACCGCACCGATGACCCGGTGCGCATGTACCTGCGCGAGATGGGCAGCGTCGAACTGCTGTCCCGCGAAGGCGAAATCGCCATCGCCAAGCGGATCGAGGCCGGCCGCAACACGATGATTGCGGGCCTGTGTGAAAGCCCGCTGACCTTTCAGGCGATCACCATCTGGCGCGACGAACTGCTGTCCGAGGACATCCTGCTGCGCGATGTGATCGACCTTGAGGCGACATTCGGCAACCAGCTGGGCGACGAGGAGGTAACTGCGCCCGTGGTGGCCCCCGGGGGTGCTGCGGACTCCAAGTCGGACGATGACAAGCAGGAGTTGGACGCAGACGGCAACCCGATTGCCAGCGATGACGACGATGACGAGGACGAACAGGCCAACATGAGCCTGGCGGCCATGGAAGCGGCGCTGAAACCGCAGGTCCTGGAAGCGCTGGACATCATCGCCGACGATTACGCCAAGCTGAGCGAAATGCAGGACAGCCGGATTTCCGCCACGCTGAACGAGGATGGATCGTTCTCCAGCAAGCAGGAAGACAAATATCAGAAACTGCGCTCCGAGATCGTGTTGCTGGTCAACGAGCTGCATCTGCACAACAACCGTATCGAGGCGCTGATCGACCAGCTTTACGGCATCAACCGCCGGATCATGCAGATCGACTCCGCCATGGTCAAACTCGCCGACCAGGCCCGCATCAACCGCAAGGAATTTGTCGACGCCTATCGCGGCTACGAGCTGGATCCCAACTGGATGGAGCGGATGGCCGACAAATCCGGTCGCGGCTGGCAGATGTTCATCGAACGCTCTGCCGACAAGGTCGAAGAGCTGCGCGCCGACATGGCGCAGGTCGGTCAATATGTGGGTCTCGACATCTCTGAATTCCGCCGCATCGTGCAGCAGGTTCAGAAGGGCGAGAAAGAAGCCCGTCAGGCCAAGAAGGAAATGGTCGAGGCGAACCTGCGTCTGGTGATCTCGATTGCCAAGAAATACACCAACCGCGGTTTGCAGTTCCTTGATCTCATTCAGGAAGGCAACATCGGCCTGATGAAGGCGGTGGACAAGTTCGAATACCGCCGCGGCTACAAGTTCTCCACCTATGCGACATGGTGGATCCGGCAGGCGATCACCCGGTCCATCGCGGATCAGGCGCGCACCATCCGTATCCCGGTCCATATGATCGAGACGATCAACAAGCTGGTGCGCACCGGTCGCCAGATGCTGCATGAAATCGGCCGCGAGCCGACGCCGGAAGAACTGGCCGAAAAGCTGCAAATGCCGCTGGAGAAGGTCCGCAAGGTGATGAAGATCGCCAAGGAGCCGATCTCCCTTGAAACGCCCATCGGCGACGAGGAAGACAGCCAGCTTGGCGATTTCATCGAGGACAAGAATGCCGTGCTGCCGCTCGACAGCGCCATTCAGGAGAACCTCAAGGAGACCACGACCCGCGTTCTGGCCTCGCTCACCCCGCGCGAGGAACGGGTGCTGCGGATGCGCTTTGGCATCGGCATGAACACCGACCACACGCTGGAAGAAGTCGGCCAGCAGTTCAGCGTGACCCGCGAACGTATCCGCCAGATCGAAGCCAAGGCGCTGCGCAAGCTCAAGCACCCGAGCCGGAGCCGGAAGCTGCGGTCGTTCTTGGATCAATAGGCAGGCCTCGACCCGAAAGGGTAGTGTCAGAGATACAAAGGACCGGCGCTGTGCCGGTCCTTTTCTTTTTGACGCAGCGCGTTACCGGGCTGCCAGTGCTGCCCTGATCGCATCCTTCAGCGGCGTTGCAGGCCGCCCGATCAGGGTTTCAAGGTCCGTGCTGTCAGTCTCTAGCGCGCCCTTGGCCGCCTGGGCGTCGCTGTCCGCCAGCACGCCTGCGAAACCTTCCGGCAGCCCGGCAGCGACCAGCGCCTGGGCGAAGGCTTCCTGCGGCATGTCCACGTAGGCGACCTCGCTGCCCGCCTCCGCGCTTAAGGCCTCAGCGAATTCTGACAGGGTAAACGCGGGCTGCCCGGCCAGTTCATAGACCTTTCCGGCGGCGTCGTCGCGCAGCAGCGCGACAGCGGCGGCTTCGGCGTAATCGTTGCGGGTGGCGGTTGTGAACCTGCCGTCACCGGCAGCGCCGAAATGCTGACCCAGCTTCAGGTCGCTGTCCAGCGCGCCCAGCAGGTTCTCCGTATACCAGCCATTGCGCAACAGCGTGACGGGCAGGCCGGAACTGCGCAGCGCGGCCTCGGTCTCCTTGTGCTCCTGGGCAAGGATCATGGGCGAGCTGTCAGCCCGCAGGATGGAGGTATAGGCGATCAGGCCGACATCTGCGTCCCTGGCGGCGTCGATCACGTTCTGATGCTGGGCGACGCGTTGCCCCACCGCGCTGGAGGAGATCAGCAAGACCTTGTGAACCCCCGCCATCGCGCTGCGCAGGCTGGCGGGATCGGTGTAATCCCCGATCCTCGGCTCAACGCCCCGGGCCCTGAGGGCGGCGGCATCCGCTTCCTTGCGCACAAGGCCCGCGATGGCGGCCTCCGGGGCCAGACGTTGCAGATGATCAAGCACGAGCTGGCCCAGCTGGCCGCTCGCGCCGGTGACAAGAATGCTGTTCGAAGACATTTGGTTTTCCTTTCGTTCCGAATCGAGTGTAAGTCTCATTTAGAGACCGCCAGGCCATCCCGAAAGGAGGCATCTTCATGTCACAAGGTAACACCGAAGGAACCGCGACCCGGCAAGACCCTGCGTCGCTGAGCGCGCTGCACCCCTCTCCCGACGGGGTCTGCCCGGTGCGCGACCTGCTTGACCATATCGCAGCCAAGTGGACGACCCTCGTGCTTCTGGCGCTGGAGCAGGAGCCGCGACGCTTCAACACCCTGCTGCGGATGCTGCCGGATATTTCGCGGCGGATGCTGACCCAAAGCCTGCGTGACCTAGAGCGCGGCGGGTTCATCGACCGGACCGTATTCCCGACCAAGCCACCGGCCGTTCAATATGCTCTGACCCCGATGGGCCATTCGCTGATGGGACCGATCCGGTCGCTGATCGGCTGGGCCGAGGCCAATGAAACCGCCCTCAACGCGGCCCGCGCCCGTTACGATGCGGCGCAGGCATGATTGGACGGGTTTCGCAGCTTGATGCGGCATTGCAGGCCAAGCTGGAGCAGCGCGACCTGATCGTCTTTGATGGCGAATGTGTTTTGTGCTCCGGCTTCTTTCGTTTCATGCTGCGCCGCGACCGTTCCCGGCGCTTTGCCTTTGCTACGGCGCAATCGCCATTGGGGCAATCGCTCTATCAGGCATTGGGGCTGCCGACAGATGATTTTGAGACAAACCTCGTGGTGACGGAAGTGCGGATCCATGGACATCTTGATGCATTCGCGGCAGCGATGGGGGCGTCGGGCTGGCCCTGGCGGCTGCTTGGCGGGGTGAAATTCCTGCCGCGCGCCATCAAGATGCCGTTTTACCGGCTGATCGCGCGCAACCGGTTCCGCATCTTCGGCCGCTACGATCAATGCATGATCCCGGATGCCCCGCTGCGCGCCCGTTTCGCGCCGGATGGCTTTTGAGGTCCGCTTTTGTCCGGGACATTCCCGGATCCGGGTTGTTGTCGGCGACCGGGGGGCGCAAAAGGTGACACAGCTGTGATTAGACTTGCCCCCAGTTCAGCCTAATTCTGATGGGGTCAGCTAAGCAAAGGATACGACATGCGAAGATTGAGCTTTGCCGCAGTGTCAGTGGCGATATTGACGGGTGGTCTGTCGGCGGCATCGGCTGCCCCGTCCTATGAAGCGGTCAATCACCTGAAGGTTCATGGCATTTCAGCGACCTCATTTGAGGTCATTGAATCGCAGGGCGAAGGTGCGCGCGGCATCTGGTGCGCAGCGGCGGATTACGCGATCCACCGGCTTGGCGTGGCGGCGACCCAGCGGCTTTACGTCAAATCCCCCCGCGGCAGGTCGCAAAGCCACGGCGGGCGGGTGGGTGTGGTTTTCACCACCGATGCATCCAGTTTGCCGACCGAACCCTCCCGCTCCTTCTCCGTGGGTGTGAACACGCCCGGTCTGGGCCTGCCGGTCCATCACGCCAACCAGTTCTGCAGGGACTTCTTGCTGGAGTTCGAGACCATCCGCTTCCGGCGCGGTCTGAACTGAGGCGATTGTCGGCGTATGAAGGAACGCGTTCAATCAGGGGGCCAGCGGGGCTGATCGGAACCATGCAGACCAATTTTACCTTATCCACTGCGGGCCAGGGGCTATACCCGCTTACCGACAAGGTCGCGCATTGGGTTGCCGGTCAGGGCGACGGGTTGCTGACGCTTTTGATCTGCCACACCTCGGCCTCTCTTCTGATACAGGAAAACGCCGACCCGGATGTGCAGACCGATCTGCTGGCCTTCTACCAACGGCTGGTGCCGCCTGCGGATGCTCCCGCCATGAGCTATCTGCGGCACCGCATGGAAGGGCCCGATGACATGCCCGCCCATATCAAGGCGGCGATGCTGCCGGTGAACCTGTCCATTCCCGTGGCAGGCGGTCGGCTGCAACTGGGGACCTGGCAGGGGATCTATCTGTTCGAACATCGCGATGCGCCGCACCGGCGCAGGGTCGCGGCACATTTCAGCGCCGACAGGGGCTGAAGCCCTGCGGTTCCGGTGGCACCTGCGGCAAATTTCGTCCCGGTGACCTGCATTTGCCCCACCTGTTGCCTGCATGGCGCGGCATCGGCGACCGTTGGCTTCAGGTCACATCTGGACACACAACATGTTGCGGCGCATTTCGCCCCTACCCAAAACCTCGCGTAGACCCTATAAGTTTCGGCAAGAGGGCGTATAGCCCCACAAGCGAGGCAGGTTAGAAAAAGGGGGATGGCCGATGCGGTGCCCATTCTGCGGAAATATCGATACCCAAGTTAAGGACAGTCGCCCGGCGGAGGATCACGTTTCCATCCGGCGCAGGCGTTTTTGCCCGGCCTGTGGCGGGCGGTTCACCACCTATGAGCGTGTGCAGCTGCGCGACCTCGTTGTGATCAAGACCAATGGCAAACGCGAGGATTTCGACCGCGACAAGCTGGAACGCTCGATCCGGATCTCGATGCAGAAACGCCCGATAGAGCCCGAGCGGATCGACCAGATGATCAGCGGCATCGTGCGGCGGCTGGAAAGCATGGGCGAAACCGACATCGGTTCCAAGCAGATCGGCGAGATCGTGATGGAAGCGTTGAACCGGATCGACACCGTGGCCTACGTGCGCTTTGCCAGTGTTTACAAGAACTTCCAGGCTGCAGACGATTTCGACAAATTCGTCGCTGAGCTGCGGCCCGACCTGCCCAAGGAAGAGTGACCGGGCAGGCGGGCATCGACGCGCGCTTCATGGCGCATGCGCTGACGCTGGGGCGTCGCGGCCAGGGGCGTGTCTGGCCGAACCCGGCGGTGGGCTGCGTGATCGTGGCGGCAGGCCGGATCGTCGGGCGCGGCTGGACCCAGCCCGGCGGCAGACCCCATGCAGAGACCGAGGCGCTGGCGCAGGCCGGTGCCGCCGCCAGGGGGGCGGATGTCTATGTGACACTGGAACCCTGTGCGCATCACGGGCAGACCCCGCCCTGTGCCAGGGCGCTGATCGAGGCGGGCGTGGCCCGCGTTGTCATCGCGGTTCAGGATCAGGATGCCCGTGTCGACGGGCGCGGTGTGGCCATGCTGCGCGCGGCGGGCATCGAGGTGGTGCAGGGTGTCTGCGAGGCTGAGGCCCGGCGGGATCATGAAGGGTTTTTCAGACGTGTGAGCCAGGGCCAGCCCGTCGTGACATTGAAACTGGCCCAGACATTCGATGGCCGCATTGCCACCGGCACCGGGGAAAGCCAGTGGATCACCGGGCCCGAGGCACGCCGCACCGTCCACGCCATGCGCGCGCGCCACGATGCGGTGATGGTGGGCGGTGGCACCGCCCGCAAGGACGATCCCAGCCTCACGGTGCGCGATCTGGGGGTCACATGGCAGCCCGCCCGGGTGGTTGTGTCACGCCGCCTTGACCTGCCGCTGATGGGCAAACTGGCCCGCAGCGCCGCCGAGGTGCCGCTGATCCTGTGCCATGGCAGGGACGCCGACCCGACCCTTGCGCGCACATGGCGCGATCTTGGGGCCACCCTGCTGCCCTGCGCTGCACGGGGCGGGCAGCTCGACCCGGTCGATGTGCTGCGGCAGCTCGGCGCACATGGGCTGACGCGGATCTTCTGCGAAGGGGGCAGCGCGCTTGCCGCATCGCTGATCGAGGCGGATCTGGTGGACCAGCTCATCGGTTTCAACGCAGGGCTGATCATCGGGGCAGAGGGGTTGCCGGGCATCGGCGCCATGGGCCTGTCCCGGCTCGCCGCTGCACCACGCTACACCCTGGGCGAAACCCGCCGCATCGGGGCAGACGCCCTGCACATCTGGCACCGCGCCTGAGGGGACCACCCCCGCCCTTTCTTTTTGGCTGTAAATATCCAATCCCGCAGTCACCGCCCGCGCCACAGATGGCTCTGGCTCGCCAGCAGCCCCTGCAGTTTGGACAGCGCCCGGTTGCCCAGACCCGGCGTCGGAACATTGCCCGAGGCCAGCCGCGCCACCACCACCTCAACCGGGCAGGGCATGCCGGTTACCGGATCCAGGTAGCGCGGGTAGTCGATCAGCGTGGCATGGACCAACCCCTCCAGCCCCGGTTCCGCCCGCCTGCGCGGCGGCACATCGCCGAGATCGCGGGTCAGCCCCCAGCCTGCATAAAAAGGCACGCCCAGCGTGGTGACCGGCACGTCGCGCAGCAGGGCCTCGAACCCCAGAAGCGATGTCATGGTCCAGACCTCATCAACCTGTCCCAGCAGCGCGATCGGATCGGCGCGGGTCAGCACGTGATCGGCCAGGGCTGCCGCGGTGTCGCCGCCGGTCCGCAGCCCGGCCTCCACGTCCGGGTGCGGCTTGTAGAGGATCACCGCCTCCGGATGGGCGGCGCGGGCGGCACGCAGCAGATCCGCATTTGTCCGCACCGCATCGGCACCCGTCCTGATGGAGGCGTCATCCTCCACCTGTCCGGGCACAAGGATGCGCCGCCCCCTGGGCAGGGCACCAAGATCGGCACTGCCGGCAAGGTTGTATTTGCTCAGCCCGGCCTGCCGGATTGCCGCGATCAGGTCCTGGGCGCGCCTGCGTTGATCGGGGCGCAGATCGGCGCGGCGTTCGATCCATTTTTCCAGCCGGCTGGGCCGGGACGGATCGTAATAGATGCCCAGATCGTCACAGACCAGCGACAGGGGCGGCACCAGTTCCGCCCCCAGCCCGCGCGAACGCAGGAACCCGTCCTCGATCCGGCAGGCGTCGCCATGGCCCACATCGGCCTTGCCCGCCCAGACCATCCAGCGGCGCGGGGCGGCGGCGCGGGCACGGGCCGGGTCATCTTCAAAGATCATCGGCCTGGTCCGGCCAAAGAAGCCTTGCAGGGGTTTGCGTTTCCACAGGCTGATCTTTGATCCGGTCCAGCCCAGGTGATCTTCGCGCCAGGCGCGGGTCTGCGCCGCCAGCGCCTCCATCGCGTCTTCAAGCGGGCAAAGGCGGTCCCGGTAGGGGTCATACCACTTTGGATAGAGGATCATCGCCGCCGCGAAAAGCTGCGCGCGGGTCAGCACGCGCTGGCGGCGCGGCACTGGGAATTCATCCGTGGTCAGCCCCCAGCCCGCATAGAACGGCTGGCCGAAGACGCGGGGCTTATGCCCGGCAAAGATCGCCTCGAACCCCAGCTGCGAGGACACGGTATAGACGCCAACCGCCCCTTCGAAGAGCTTCCAGGGGCTGACCGCATCCTCCAGCAGGCGCACCCGGTCACTGGTGTCTTCGGGGCCGAAATAGCCGGCGCGCTGACCTTGCGTCGTCTCGGGATGGCATTTGATCACCACCGGGCAGCCGGGGTGTTCTTCCTGGGCAAAGACCAGCATTTCCAGAAACCGGGCCCGGTCGGCGTTTGAGGCGGTCACCGAGGCATCACCTCGGGTCTGGTCGATCACCAGCACATAGCCGGGGGCAGGGACCCCGGCCTCCGGTTCAAAGCCGGTGTATTTGGTCAGATGCGCCTCCTGCATCCGGGCGATGGCACCGCGCGCGCGGTTCAGCAGATTGGTGTCGTCCAGCGGATGGCTGGCCAGAAGGTCTTCCAGCTCAGAGGGTTGGGCGGGGTCGAAATGCAGCCCCTTGTGGTCGATCAGCAGGCCCAGCGGCGGCTCACCGCCGGTGCGGCCCGGATGGATCGAGCGCAGCAGCGCGTCTTCGACGCGGACCAGTGGCACGCCCCGTTTCGAGGCGACCGCAAGGCCCCGGTGCGCAGTGGGCGAATTGCCCCAGACCGCCACGTGGTCGCCCGCGCGCGGCAGGCCAAGGTGCAGCGAATAGCCCGACAGGCGCAGGATGCGCCGCACCCGGCGCTGGGTCAGGAAACCGCCGTTGTAGACAAAAAGCCGCCGGTCCTTTTCAGGACCGGCGGCGGTTGTGTCGTGGATTTCCGGCCCGAGAGCCATTCAGATCATTCCGTGAGCGAGGTCAGGCTCGCTGCCGATCCGGCGGTGCCGGTAATGGCCGAGATCACCTTGCTCCACTGGGCGAAGGGGGCTTCGGTCACATAGATGGTATCGCCGTCGCGGATGACGAAGTCGCGGGCCATGAACATGCCGTTGGGCTGCGTGAGGTCCAGAACATAGACCATGCGCTGCACGCCGGACAGGTCGTTGCGGCCCAGCACCTGTTCTGCAACTTCCTGCGGTTCGTTGCGGAAGACAAAGACGCCGGTGGGGTCGGCAAGACCGGCGTTCAGGCCGCCGACCTGGGCGATGCCCTCAAGCGCCGAGAGGTTCTGCGTTTCAAAGGGCACACGGGCCTGCCCTCCGGTCGCGCCAAGCGCGGTAAAGGAGCGGGTATCGGCCTCGACCAGGATACGGTCGCCCGCGCGCAGCGCGATGTCGAGTTCGGGATGCTCATAGAGGTCCTGGAACCAGATCTTGCCACGTTTGGAACCGCGAATGATGGTGATCTGCGCGATTTCAGGTTCAATCGCGACGCCGCCTGCGCGGGCCAGCATGGTCGACAGGGTGCGGGTGGGCCGCTCGATCGGGTAGACGCCCTGCGCCCCGATGCCGCCGACCAGCGACACGGTGGAGCCGTCGCCCGCCGCGCGGCGGACCTCGACCTGCGGATCGGGGGTCTGTTCACCCAGCCGGTTGGTGATGATGCGGCGGATCGCGTCGGGGGTGTTGCCCGCCGCCTTGATGCGGCCCGCATATGGGATAAAGATGAAGCCAGCGCCATCGACCTGCACTTCTTCCAGCAGGGTGGCCGGGGCGCCTTCGACACCCAGCAGCGGATCATCGACGTTTTCATAGACGGTGATGCCCAGCACGTCGCCGGGACGGATGGTGTCGGACCCCAGCTGCGAGGCGTTCTTGAATTCTTCGGAGAAGCCAAGTGCGGGGACCACGGCGGTGGCGCGGGTGACACGGTCATTGACCGAGACGATGAAGGCATCGCCTTCCTTCTGCACCGATCCGGAAAAAATCTGTCTTTTGTTCGGGCCCGCCTGTGGCAAGCCGCAGGATGAGATCACGGCCAATGCCGCAAGCACTGCGATGGGCCGCGCCCACCGAAATTTTCTGGTTTTCACTGCCCGGTCTCCTCGACCTGTTCAATCTGCCTCGGGTTTCGCCGATTTTTTCGACGTATTTGGGCGCAGGCTACGTCAGGTAGAATTGAAAATCCAGACAAGTGAGCAGCTTAGGTCAGGTAACGACCCGCAACTGTTGCCTTGGGGCCGCGGTTCCATGTTCCAGCGCGTCATAGGGATCTTCTTCGGCCAGCATCATATCGACCACCTGCCGCAGCAATTGCCGCCGTCCGCGGGCGGCATAGAAACCGCCGGGAATTTGCGAAGTTTCAAGCAGATAGCGCCGGAAATCCTTGTAGGCCTTGTTGTCGGGGCGGCTGGCACGGGCAAAAAACTCGGGCAGCGGCTGGTCCGAGACGAATTCGGGCTGGGCATAGACCGCGCGGCCAAAGACCTTGAGCGGAATTCCGCGCCAGAGCACCTGCTGTCCGGCGGTGGAATTCACGGTCACCGCACTGCGTGCATCGTTGAGCAGCTGTGCGAGTTTGCCGCCGCGCACGTAATGCACCCGGTCGGAGACGCCCAGCTTGCGCGCAAGGCGCTTCAGGTCGCGGCGCACCGGCACGCGGCCGTCTTCCAGCGGGTGGGCCTTGACCACCAGGTGGTGATGTTTCGGCGCGCCCTTGGCAAAGCCGTCGATCACCAGCTCCAGAAAATCACCCATGGTGTCGAAGGGTGAATGCATCTGGAACGAACTGTCATGCTCCAGCTGCAGCAGCGCCAGGTGATAAGGAAAGCCGCCCAGCCGGATGCGCAGGGTGGCGATCAGACGGTCCGCCGCCAGCGCGGGCATCAGCAACAACCGCTTGAGGTAAAGCTGGAATTCCTTGGTCACCGGCAGGCTGCGATGGGGGCGGAAATTGCGGTAGTCGCCGTTCCGGAACATCACGAACCAATGGTAGAGCGCGCCATAGAAAATATGGTGCCGCATGTCGCCCCAATGACCGGGGGGCAGGGGCGCCTCCATGTCCGAATTGGCCAGCGCCGCCTGCATCTGCGGAATCGTCATCTCCATCAGGCGGGAGTTGCCGTTGGAGCCGCCGCGTTCGTAGGTCACCCAATAGGGCCGCATATAGCCTTCTTCAAAGACATGTATCGTCACGCCGCGCGCCCGGGCTTCGGCCACGGCCTGGGCGTGGATCGGGCGGGTGTCGCCGTAAAGCACGATGTCGGTGATCCGCTTTTCCGCAATCAGCGATTTGAAGGTCTCGGGCCAGTCCTGCGCCGTGCCGTGATAGGGGATATAGCTGCGCGGATGGAACCAGAAGGCCCGGTCGCCCGCGTTGAACCCCACGCGCCAGACCTCTGCCCCCGTCAACCGCAGCATCTTGCCCAGGCGGTTGAAGAAGGGGCCATGCGGCCCCTGCAGGAACAGGAATACCCTTTTTTCGGGCGCGGCGTGGGTCATGTGTATCCTCTGGCAGCTCGGGTCGGCACAGTCCTGCCATGCAATGGGGGCGAAAATGTGGCGCAAGCGGCTCTTGCCGTCTGGTTGGCGTGGGGTTACCTCGGTGGACAGGATAGTCAAGGAGCAGCCCATGTTCACAGGGATCATCACCGATATCGGAACCGTTGTCGCGCTGGCGCAGGAAGGCGACCTGCGCGCGCGGATCAAGACCGGCTATGCGACCGACCGGATCGACATGGGGGCTTCGATTGCCAGCGACGGGGTCTGCCTGACGGTGGTGGGCCTTGGCCCGGATTGGTACGAGGTCCAGATCAGCGCCGAGACCGTGGACAAGACCAATATCGGCCATAATGGCTGGCACGTCGGCAAACGCGTGAACCTGGAGCGCGCCCTGAAGGTGGGTGATGAACTGGGCGGGCATATCGTTTCGGGCCATGTGGACGGTGTGGCCGAAGTGGTGGCGATGGCGGATGAGGGCGACAGCACCCGCGTGACCCTGCGCGCGCCGAAGGCGCTGGCGCGCTTTATCGCGCCCAAAGGGTCGGTGGCGCTGAACGGCACATCGCTGACCGTGAACGAGGTCGACGGCTGCGATTTCGGCATCAACTTTATCCCCCATACCAAAGAGGCGACGACCTGGGGCGATGTGGCACTGGGCGACCGCGTGAACCTGGAGATCGACACCCTGGCGCGTTATGTCGCGCGGCTGGGGGAAATGTCATGAAGCCGGGCATCGGGCATAATCAGGGGCCGACCATGGAGCGCGGCCAGAAATGGCGGACTTTCCAGTGGCAAAAGGCGCGCAATGCCGCCATGCCCAAGGCGATCCCGCTGATGGTGGTCAAGATGCATGTGGCGCGCGCCCGTGCGCTGGGGCTGGACTATCCGACCTATGCGGCAGTGCGCAAGGCGACGGGGCGTGATGTCATGGGGCTGCTGTTCTCCTCCAATGCCCTGAGGGTGGTGCGGATGGAGGCGCCGCAGATGCCGGTGGGCCGCGAGGGCAAGCTGGCGGCGCTGGAAGGCGCGCAAAAGCTGGCACTGGTCCATCGCCCGTTGAGCCCGACGCTGGTGGCGGCGGCCAATCCGGTGCTGGATGCAACCGCAGCGGCGCCGAAGTTTACCGACAGCTGGGGTGAGATGCGGGCGCATCTGGGCGAGGTGATCACCGCCCAGGGCCTGCTGCGCGATCAGGTGCTGATCATCGGGGACACCGCGCTGGAGCGCGACTGGACCGGTGCAGCGCGGGCGGCAGGCTACCTTGAGGCGGGGCGGTACTTTTCCTGAACCCGGTTGGTTGCGGGCCCTGGGCCTGGGGGGTGAACGCGGGCTGCCGTGCGCTTTGCAGGCGGCTGCTTGGCGTATTTCCGGCATAACGACGCGGCGGCGCGTGCTCTGGTCAAGGGGCGGTGGCTGGGCTATGTGAAGCGTGCCAGACGTGAGGACATGCGATGAATTACGAGACACCGGGACCCGTGGAAGAAGGGCTGTCTTCGGCCATTTCCCCGATTGAAGAGATCATCGAGGAGGCGCGTCAGGGGCGCATGTTCATCCTGGTCGATCACGAGGACCGCGAGAATGAAGGCGATCTGGTGATCCCGGCGGTCCATGCCGATGCGGATGCGATCAATTTCATGGCAACCCACGGGCGCGGGCTGATCTGCCTGCCGATGACGGCGCAGCGGGTTGCGACACTTGGGCTGCCGATGATGGCGGTCAACAATTCCTCCCGCCACGAGACGGCCTTTACCGTCAGCATCGAGGCGCGCGAGGGGGTCACGACGGGCATTTCCGCCGCCGACCGCGCGCGCACGGTTGCCGTGGCGATCGACGAACAGGCAGGCGAGGCGGATATCGCCACGCCGGGCCATATCTTTCCCTTGCGCGCCCGCGATGGCGGCGTGCTGGTGCGCGCGGGCCATACGGAGGCGGCGGTGGACATCAGCCGCCTTGCGGGGCTGCATCCCTCCGGCGTGATCTGCGAGATCATGAAGGATGACGGCACCATGGCGCGGCTGCCCGACATGGTCGAATTCGCGGCCAGACATAACCTCAAGATCGGCACCATCAGCGATCTGATTGCCTATCGTCACAAGCATGACAACCTGCTGGTGGAACGCGACGTGCGGCAGGTGACCTCCGCCTATGGCGGCGACTGGCAGATGCGCATCTTCGCCGACAAGATCACCGGCACGGATCATGTGGTGCTGGTCAAGGGCGACATCACCACGCCGGAGCCGGTGCTGGTGCGGACCCATGCGATCAACGCACTGGAAGACATTCTGGGCCTTGGCCCCAGCCCCGCCGACGAACTGCCCCGCGCGATGCAGATCATCGCCGAGGAGGGGCGCGGCGCGGTGATCCTGTTCCGGGACCCCTTTCCGCGGCTGCGGCTGGACGAGGATGACGAGGACAGCCCCCGCACGATCAAGCGCACCGGGCTTGGCGCGCAGATCCTGTCGGAGCTGGGATTGCACCAGCTGGTCCTGCTGACCGACAACCCCGAAACCCGGTATCTGGGCCTTGATGCCTATGCCATCGAAATCGTGGGCACGCGCCCCATCACGGAAGGGTAGAACATGGCTTCTTCGCAGCAACATACGGTCCTGCCGCGCCCCACATTCGATGCACCGGTCAAGGTGCTGATCGTCGTGTCGCCCTATTACAGCGAGATTGCCCAGGGGCTGCTGGACGGCGCCAAGGCAGAGCTGGAGGCGGCGGGTGCCGCCTATGAGGTGGTCGAAATGCCCGGCGCGCTGGAAATTCCCACCGCCATCGGGATCAGCGACCGGCGCAGCAACTTTGACGGATATGTGGCGCTGGGCTGCGTGATCCGGGGCGAGACGACCCATTACGAAACCGTCTGCAACGACAGCAGCCGTGCGTTGCAAATGCTGGGTTTGCAGGGGCTTTGCATCGGCAATGGCATCCTGACGGTAGAGAACAGGGCCCAGGCCGATGTGCGCGCCGACCCTGCCGGCCAGAACAAGGGCGGCGGCGCGGCGGCGGCGGCCTTGCATCTGATCGCGCTCGGCCGTAAGTGGGCGCAAACCAGCAAAGGCATCGGCTTCAAACCGCGCGGCGAAGATACGCTGATGGCGGGGGAGGCCGACGGAAACAACATCGCATGAACACGTCACTCTCCGGCAATCAGAAGCGCAAGATGAAATCGGCGGCACGGCTTTATGCCGTGCAGGCGCTGTTCCAGATGGAACATTCCAGCCAGACCGTCGAGGTGGTGCGCCGGGAATTCCTGGAACACCGCTTTGGCGCGGTTTACGAGGGCGACGAAATGCAGGATGGCGACATCGGCCATTTTGCCGAAGTCCTGGAAACGGCTGTGAACTATCAGGCGGCCATCGACCAGATGACAGACCGCGCGCTGGTGGCCAAATGGCCGATCGCGCGGATTGATCCCACCCTGCGGGCCCTGTTCCGCGCCGCCGGTGCGGAATTGCGCGATACCGGGATACCGCCACGGGTGGTGATCACCGAATATGTCGATGTGGCGCGCGCCTTCTTTCCCGAGGGCAAGGAGCCGAAGTTCGTCAACGCGGTGCTGGATCACATGGCACGCGAGGCGCGGCCCGAGGCGTTTTGATCTCGCTAACCATGCGGTTCGAAAGAGACGCGCCACTTTACCAGTTCTGAAGGTCTTGGCCCTATCAATTCTCCCATAGGCTGTGTGGGGCAGCACCATTATGGGGTGAGAAGATGACGACACTGATCAACGTAATCCGCAACCGTAGCGCAAAGATCGACCTGCATGCCGACAAACGGCCAAGACGCGCGGTCACGCGCGACGAGATCCGGCGCCTGTTCCGCGAGGAATTGGGCGTTCGGACGGTCTGAAATTCGGGTGGGACGGGCGGCGGCAGCCTTTGGTCTTGTGTGACGGGACCACATCTGCCGGTCAGTATTTATTCCCGAGGACCTGTATGTACAGGTGGGCACCAGGTAACCGGACCAGGGCCCGGACAGAGCCAGCTCCCTCGGATTTGCTTAAGGCCACTGGAATGTAACGTCTCACGAACAGGGCAGAACCCGCCACTCCCCTGAGATAGAGGTGGCGGGGTCAGTCGGCAAGGGGCCGTCTCTCAATCCCCGCCGATTTCCTGCACGAAACCGTAGGCGCGCAGTTCTTCGGGCAGCAGGACATAGATTTCGTCCGGGGGTGTCACCAGCGCGTGCTGCATGACCAACGGGTTGATGCCCATCTCTTGCAGATAGCCCATGACCTCGCCCTGGCCGCGCTGGATGTTTTCCACGGCGACAAAGGCGGGCAGGATCGTGCTTTCGCCAAAGTAATGCTGATGCACGCCGACGGAGCCGCCTTCGGGAATATCCCGGCTGACCCCGGCAGCCAGCACATAGGGGCAGGCGGAATAGCAGATGTCGCCGTCGCGCATCGCGGTATTCAGACCGGCAGCGCGCAGTTTGCGCCCCAGTTCCAGCGCATCGCGTACCGATCCGCCGGGGGAGTTCAGGATCACCCCTTCGGGGGTCTGCGCCAGCTCCTCGATCTGCCGGGCAATGCGCGCGCCGTCGCCTTCGCTGATTGTCCCTTCCAGCAGGATCGTCTTGCCCGCCTCTATCGCGGTCAGGACCAGCCGGTCGGGCAGGGGCGTGTCGGGCATCGGGCGGCCCGGTGCCGGGGCGCGGTCGGGGCGGTAGCGGCGGGTCTGGTCGCCGGGCCGGATCGGTTCGGTCAGCGATGGCGCACGCGGGCCAAAGCCGGGCAGGCTCAGCCCGTCGCGCAGATCGCCCCAGAACAGCAGCAGGCCCAGACCCAGCTGGAAGATCAGCACCCCCGTCAGGATCCGGGCGACGGGGTTGCGGCGGATGGTGCTCATGTGGATTTCAGCGGCGTCACCCGCACGGGTTCCTGCGGTTCGGCGATCTCCCGTGACGGGTCGCGGGATGGCGCTGCCGGGGCGCCTGCCGTCTCCATATCGCGCATCGCGACAAGGGCGGCGCGGATCTCGGCCAGTGTCAGCGTATCCTCGATCGCTGCCCCCTCGCGGCCCGAGCGGATGGCGGTCTGGGTGATCGCAAGGATGAAGACCAGCACCGCAGGCAAGAGGTCAATCGCTATGGCCCCGGCCCAGGAGGGCACGAAATTGCGGGCATAGAGGATCACCGCATCGGCGCTGGAGATGGGCGTATAGGTGGTTTCACTGGGCGGCGGCATCGCCAGAACGGCCTGTGCCGCGCGTTCCAGCGTGGTGGCGCGCTGCGCCAGCACTTCGAGCACGGAGGTGATTGTCGCCCCCTGTGCGCCCCGGTTCTCGGCCGTGCTGCCGTCGAGTTCGGGCAGGACGACCGAGGCGGAAAGATCCTGTGCCGCGCGTTCCACAAGCGAGGCCACGGAGAGCTGGCGCAGTTGCGTGATCAGACCGGCCAGCCGCACCGCCTGTTCGGAAAATTCAACGGAACGCGCCTCGACCGGGCCGGGTTCGACCGTCAGCGCGCGCATCCGGCTGAGGATCTGGTTGCCCTCGGCAAAAGCGGTGGCCACCAGCGGAGTCTGCGTTGCGATCTGCGATTCAAGCCCCGAGAGTTCGGCGGATTTCTGCCGCAGCACCCGGAACACCGCCCCGCGCCCTGCAAGACCCGAGAGATTGCCGGTGGCCTCCTGCTCGCTGAGATCCTCGAAGGACTGGCGCACGCGGGCCACGTCCCGCTCAAGCCCCTGTGCCGACAGGGCAATTTCATGGGCGCGTTCCAGCGACCCCTGATAATCCTGCACGGTCTTGGCCAGATGCTGTTCCACCGCCGCAGACCCGGCGAGGGCGGCGGCGTTCAGCCAGCTCGACATGGCGATGATGGCAAGCGATCCCAGCCCCATCGCCCCCAGCAGGCCAACGCGGGCGCGGGCGGTGCGCACCGCAGGAAAGAGCCGTAACATATAGGACCAAAAGACAAAAATCCCGACCGACACAGCCACTGAATAGGCAATCGCGGCAAAGGCGGCCATCGCCCCGTTGTCATCCAGCAAGGAGGATACACCGAGGTAGGTATAGATCCCCGAGGCCACCGCCAGCACGCCAAGGGCGGTGCCGGAAAACGTGTCGAGCCAGGTCAGATGCCCCTCCAGCTCGCGCGCGTAACGCACGCCGCGCGCCCGTGCCTGATCCATCGGTTCCTGATCGTCCATGTGTTGCTGCTCCCACCTGCGTCCACCAGCGCACAAGATAGGGTGTGTCAGGTGGTTTTGCCATTGCCGGGGCCGGGGGCTTGCAAATGTTCACGAAATGTTCATTATTTTCGCCATGACCCAGATCGACCTCACCCCGCCACCGCCCGCCCCGCAACCCGGCCAGCTTTTGGCACGGGGGGTGTGCAGGCACATGGCGAGCCATGGTTTTGCCTGTGTGGAGGAACTGGTGCCTGCCCGGGGGTTGCGGGTGGATGTGATGGCGCTGGGGCCCAAGGGCGAGGTCTGGGTGGTGGAATGCAAATCCTCCCGCGCCGATTTCATGACCGACCAGAAATGGGAGGGCTATCTGGAGTGGGCGGACAGGTTCTTCTGGGCCGTCGATGCGGATTTCCCCACCGAACTGCTGCCGGACGAGACCGGGCTGATCATCGGTGACGCCTATGGCGCGGAAATTGTCCGCATGGGGCCGGAAACCCGGCTGGCGCCCGCCCGGCGCAAGGTCATGGTGCAGAAATTCGCCTTTTGCGCGGCGCGCAGGCTGCAGATGCTGCGCGACCCGGATATGCTGCCGGATTGGGGGTAGAGACCGGGGGGTAGAGATCGGGGGGAGAGGTTAACGCTTCTTGCC
The DNA here is from genome assembly GCF_028807335.1 of Sulfitobacter sp. PR48. Lineage (NCBI taxonomy): Bacteria > Pseudomonadati > Pseudomonadota > Alphaproteobacteria > Rhodobacterales > Roseobacteraceae > Sulfitobacter > Sulfitobacter sp. PR48. The sequence continues at coordinate 31,234 of NZ_JARAMM010000024.1, forward strand.
CTTGCCGCCGCGCGCGCGATGGGCTGCGGCCATGATTTCTTCGGCAATCTCGACGGCTTCCTCGGGGGTGAAATCCATTGGCAATTCCACACCGCCACCTTCGACGAACAGCCGTACCATGCCCGCATCGGTTGGCCCGATCTGCAGGTTAGCCTCGATATCGCGTTCCGTATTGATTCCCATGGTCTTCTCCGCCGATGATGGGATGCAGGGCTATCCTGACAGGGCTTGCTTGGCAAGCGGCAGTCGCGCCATCCTGTGCGCATGACAGAGATCGAGATTCGCAGATTCACCCCCGAAGACCGGGATTGGCTGGTGGAACAGCACGAGGTCCATTACGCGCGGGACGAAGGTTTCGACGCGAGCTTTGGCGTGCTGGTTGCGCAGATCCTCGATGATTTTCTGGCTGAACATGATCCAACCCGCGAACGCGGCTGGATTGCATGGCGTGCGGGGCAACGGCTCGGCTCGATTTTTTGCGTGCGGCTGGAGGAAGATACTGCGAAGTTGCGGCTGTTTCTGCTGACGCCGGATGCACGTGGCCAGGGGTTGGGGCGCAGGATGCTTGAAACCTGCATGGGGTTTGCCCGGGACGCGGGCTATCGGCACATGCAGCTCTGGACCCATGAATCGCACCGCGCGGCGGGTGCGCTCTATGCCAGGAACGGCTGGACGCTGAACAGCAGCAGACCGGTTGTCTCCTTCGGGAAAGAGAATGTGGAGCAGGATTGGTCGATCACCCTTTAGGAATGGACCGGCAATCTGGGACCAAGGGTCTTGCATTCCCCGACCTGCTTGGCTAAATCGGCGCCAGTGCCGCCTTAGCTCAGTTGGTTAGAGCGCTTGATTGTGGATCAAGAGGTCCCTGGTTCGAGACCAGGAGGTGGTACCACCCCCAAATTCCGCCAGACGTGATCCGTTAGACCCTTTGGTCTGTTGTGACCTTAACGGAACACCGGGTTGAGAGGCTTGGGGCTTCGCCCCAAACCCCGGAGGTCTTTCAGGTATAAAGAAATCAGGGCGAGGTGATCTGCACCGTCTGGGTGATTTTGCCGGTCAGCCGGTCGAAGATCAGGATCTGATCCTGATCGGTCACCACCGCGTACCAATGGTCGCCTTGGGTGAAGGCGCGGGCGGCGGCTCCGCCCGGCAGGCTGATCTGATCGGGCAGGTCGGGGGCCCTGTTGCCAAGGCGGGTGACAAGCAGGCCGATCACCACTAGAACGCCGCAGATCATCACCACGGTCAACACCGTCACCAGCCGCCGCAGGAACCGCAGGTTGGCCGGTTCTGTCATATCGTCATCGGAATCACTCATGTCGCACCGGACCATCACCTTTATCCTGGCGGACAGCCCGCCACCGCGCCTTGATAAGGCGCTGGCCCGCGATGTGCCAGAGCAAGCGGCGCTGTCGCGCACCCGGCTGTCGCGGCTGATCGAACAGGGGGCGGTGCGGGTGGATGGCCAGGTGATGCGCGACCCGCGCGCCCAGGTGCAGGCCGGCGCACAGGTGGAGATCGGGGTGGAAGAGGCGGAGGAAAGCCACATCCGGCCCGAGGCGATCCCGCTGGAGATCCTCTTCGAGGATGCCGATCTGGTGGTGGTGAACAAGCCCGCAGGCATGGTGGTGCATCCCGCACCGGGCACCCCGTCAGGCACGCTGGTGAATGCGCTGATGGCCCATTGCGGTGACAATCTGTCCGGTGTGGGGGGCATGAAGCGGCCCGGAATCGTCCACCGGATCGACAAGGACACCAGCGGCTTGCTGGTGGTGGCCAAATCGGATGCCGCACATCACGGGCTGGCCGCGCAATTCGAAAAACATACGGTAGAGCGGTATTATCAGGCGCTGGTCTACGGTGTGCCGGAGGCCAGCGATCCGCGTCTGCGCGGGGTGAGGGGGGCATCCTTCGAGCCGGGGAACATCCTGAAACTGACCACCCAGCTTGCCCGCCACCGCACCGACCGGCAGCGGCAGGCGGTGCTGTTCCAGGGCGGGCGCCATGCGGTGACCCGTGCCCGCACGGTAGAACGCTTTGGCACCCCGCCGGTGCTGGCGCTGATGGAATGCTGGCTTGAGACCGGGCGGACGCATCAGATCAGGGTGCATATGACCCATGCCGGTCACGCGCTGGTGGGCGATCCGACCTATGGCGGCAAGCGCAAGCTGCCCAAGGCGGCGCTGCCCGAAAGCACCGCGGAAGCGGTGCGCGGCTTTGCCCGGCAGGCGTTACATGCCGCCGTGCTGGGGTTTGACCATCCGGTCACGGGCGAGGCGGTCCGCTTTGAAGCGCCGCTGCCTGCGGATATGGCCGATCTGCTGGACCTGCTGCGCCCGGCGGGATGACGCGCACAAGCGCGTGACCGGGTTGAAAGATTCCTTTTTCTTTACCTTTCTTGTGGCAATCTAAAGAAAACCGGCGCTGGTTTGGGAAAAACCGGCGCGGGCCGACTTGAAACACCTGTTAGCGCTGACCATATGGATGTTAAGGCCTTAAACATAACTGTAGAACAGGCCCCCCGAGACTGGGAAAGGGACAATTGATGGCAAATTATGCAAATCTGCCGGCACCGACACCTGAAGGCGGGTTGAACCGCTACATGCAGGAAATCCGCAAGTTCCCCCTGTTGGAACCTGAAGAGGAATACATGCTCGCCAAGCGGTGGGTGGAGGAACAGGACACCGAAGCCGCGCATAAGATGGTCACCAGCCATCTGCGTCTGGCCGCAAAGATCGCTATGGGCTATCGCGGCTATGGCCTGCCGCAGGCTGAGGTGATTTCCGAGGCGAATGTGGGCCTGATGCAGGCGGTGAAACGCTTTGACCCCGAAAAGGGCTTCCGCCTTGCCACCTATGCGATGTGGTGGATCCGGGCGTCGATCCAGGAATATATCCTGCGGTCCTGGTCGCTGGTAAAGCTGGGCACGACCTCGGGTCAGAAAAAGCTGTTTTTCAACCTGCGCAAGGCCAAGAACAAGATTGGCGCGCTGGAGGAGGGCGACCTGCGCCCCGAGAACGTCAAGACCATCGCGACCCAGCTGGGCGTGACCGAGGCCGAGGTGATTTCGATGAACCGGCGGATGTCGGGCGGTGACGCCTCGCTGAATGCCACCGTCGGCTCCGAAGGCGAAGGCACCATGCAGTGGCAGGACTGGCTGGAGGACGAAGACGCCGACCAGGCGGGCGATTATGCCGAGCGGGACGAGCTGGAAACCCGGCGCGAAATGCTGGGCGAGGCGTTGGAAGTGCTGAACGACCGCGAAAAGGACATCCTGACCCAGCGCCGGTTGAGCGATGAGACGGTGACGCTTGAGGACCTTTCGGCGCAATATGATGTCAGCCGGGAGCGGATTCGCCAGATCGAGGTGCGCGCCTTTGAAAAGCTGCAAAAGCGGATGCGTGACCTGGCCCGCGAAAAGGGCATGATGGCCGACGCCTGAGCGCTGCCTGAACAGTAACAGACCCCCGCAGTACCCGCTGCGGGGGTTTTTTCTTGTCTGAACTTGTGGTGACAGGCCAATGCGGTAGGCTCCCCCGAAACAAGGATCGGAGAAGACATGACCCATTTGCGTTGGGGCGTCCTGGGGGCGTCGAATTTTGCAAGGCAGCACATGGCCCCCGCCATTCACGCCGCCAGGGGCGCGGAGTTTTCGGCACTCGCCACCTCTTCGGCGGCAAAGGCGGAGGGGTTTCGCGATTTTGCGCCCGGGTTGCGGGTGCATGACAGCTATGAGGCCTTGCTGGCGGATGCGCAGGTGGACGCCGTCTATATCCCGCTGCCGAACCACCTGCATGTGGCATGGACGATCAAGGCGCTGGAGGCGGGCAAACATGTGTTGTGTGAAAAGCCGTTGGGGTTGAAAGCGGCGGATTTCGAGCCTGTCATCGCCGCACGGGACCGGATCGGGCTGTTCTGCGCCGAAGCCTTCATGATTACACATCACCCGCAGATGCGGCGGGCACGGGACCTTCTGAAGGAGGGCGCGCTGGGGAACCTGCGCCATGTCAACGTGACATTTTCCTACTACAACGACGATCTGGGCAACATCCGCAACCAGCCTGATGCGGGCGGTGGCGCCTTGCCCGATATCGGTGTCTATGCCTGCGGTGCGGCGCGCTTCATCACCGGGGCGGAGCCCAGGGAAATTTCCTATGCCGGGATCGAATTCCAGCATGGCGTCGATACCACCGCGCGGATCGCGGGTGATTTTGGCGATTTCACCTATGGCGCCATCGTCTCCACCCGCATGGCCCCGCGGCAAGAGATCGTCTTGCATGGTGACAAGGGCATCCTGCGGCTGTCCTGCCCCTTCAACGCGGGCGTTTTCAATCAGGCGGAACTGCACCTGGAAACCTCGGCCAGCAGCATCACCGTGGAACGCTTTCCGGCGGTCAATCACTACGTCCTGCAGGTCGAGGCCTTTGGCCGCAGCGTGCTGGAGGGGGCAGAGTACCCCTGTTCGCTGGAGTTCAGCCAGGGCACGCAGCGGATGATCGACATGATCTATGCCGCGCGCAGGGCCTGATCACTTCAACCGGGCGCGCAGCACGCGGATCATGTTGCCGCCCATGACCTTGGCGATCTGATCCTCGCTGAGCCCTTCATCCAGAAAGGCCTGGGTCAGCGCTGCCAGTTCCGATGTGTCGAAGGCGGTGGTGACCGAGCCGTCAAAGTCCGACCCAAGGGCGACGTGATCCTCGCCCAGCAGGTCGATGGCGGTTCGCGTCATCCTGGCGACCCCGGCGGGGGTGAAATCGCCGCAGGTGACCTCATCCCAATAGCCCATGCCGATCACCCCACCGGTGGCGGCAATCTCGCGCATTAGCTCATCCGGAAAGTTGCGCGGCGTTTCGCAATGGGCGGTCACGCCGCTGTGGCTGACGATCAGGGGGATGTCGGTGATTTCAAGCACGTCGCGGGCAACCGCCGGGCTGGAATGGGCGAGGTCCAGCACGAGGCCGCGCTGCGCCACCTGTTCGACAACCGCGCGGCCAAAGTCTGTCAGCCCCTGATTGCCCTTGCCATGCAAGGACCCGCCCAGGGCGTTGTCAAAGAAATGTTGCAGCGCGATGACCCGGTGGCCCGCCGCTTCGAGCTTGTCGAGGTTGGCAATCTCACCCTCCAGCGGATGCGCCCCTTCGATCCCCAGAATGCCGCCAACGACCTGTTGGCCTGCGGCACGGTCCGCCAGCAGGCTGTCCAGATCGGCGCGCGTGCGGATGATGCGGAACTGGTCGGGCATTGCGGCTTCGACCGCTTCCAGCTTTTCCGCCTGATACAGCGCGCGTTCCAGCAGGCTGTTCCAGGTGCGCGGCGGCCAGAGCTGGCCGATGGCCAGCGCGGTCACATTGTCAAAGGCTTCCGCCGAATTCTCCTCGTAATTCTGACCGGCGGGGGATTTGGTCACGGCGGTAAAGACCTGCACCGCCACATTGCCTTCCAGCAGGCGGGGGATGTCGACCTGGCCGTAATCGCTGCGCCGGCTCAGGTCGCGGTTCCACAGCAGCGGGTCCGCGTGCAGGTCACCGATGACCAGCCTGTCGTGCAGGGCGCGTGCGACGTCGGACACGGGGTAGGGGTCATGCGGCACAACGGCATTGCGGGATTTCTCGACATAGGCGGGGGCGAAGGCGAAAAAGCCGATCAGGCCCACCGCCACCAGCACCAGGATGACGACAAGAAGTCTTTTGACGATACGCATGGGGGCCTCCGGCTGTTGTTCCTGACAGGTTAACATCCTTCGGCCCGACGCATAGGGGTGACGTGGCGCGACGGGGTGCTATTCTGTGCAGGACATCGGAGGAATGAACATGGCCGGAGGATGGGCGCGCGACGGCGCGGTATCGGAACAGATCGAAGCCTCGATCAATGACGAACTGGCACGGCTCAGGGCGCGGAAGGTGCCGCAGGGCGAGAGCCTGACGCATTGCGCGGAATGTGAAGAAGAAATTCCCCAGCGGCGCCGCGAGGCGCTGCCGGGTGTCAAACTTTGTGTGGATTGCGCCCGGGAACGGGCGGCACGCACGGCGGTGCGGGGCGGGATAAACCGGCGGGGCTCGAAGGATTCGCAGTTGAAGTGACCGGTCTGCGGCGCCCCCGCAGCCGTCGCCACAGCGGCACGACATCAAGCGCCGCGATGTAAAAGCCGGCGGGCAGCATCCACAGGCCCAGAAACGGCAGGATGCTGAACACGCCGCCGATCATCAGCAGGATGCCAAGGACCAGGCGCAATCCGGGCGGCACATGCAGGCGCACCCAGATCAGCACCCGCAGGATGCGCCGTCTGACCTGTTTCCTGTAAAACTGTCGCAGCCCGCCGGGCATATTCTGCGCCTTTTCCCGATCAGTCTTCCATGGCTTCCAATTCGTCGATGAACCCTTCGATCATCGACAGGCCCTTGTCCCAGAACGCCGGGTCCGAGGCATCCAGCCCGAAGGGGGCCAGAAGCTCCTTGTGGTGTTTGGACCCGCCTGCCTTGAGCATGTCGAAGTATTTCTCTTCGAAACCTTCCTCGCCCTCGGCGTAGACGGCGTAAAGCGCGTTCACCAGACCGTCGCCAAAGGCATAGGCATAGACGTAGAAGGGCGAATGCACGAAATGCGGGATATAGGCCCAGAAGGTTTCATACCCTTCCATGAATTCAAAGGCCGGTCCCAGGCTTTCCGCCTGCACCGACATCCACAGCGCGTTGATGTCATCGGGCGTCAGCTCCCCGCCGCGCCGGGCGGCGTGCAGCTTGCATTCGAAATCGTAAAAGGCGATCTGGCGCACAACCGTGTTGATCATGTCCTCGACCTTGCCCGCCAGCAGCACCTTGCGTTCGGCCTGTGATTTCGCCCCGTCCAGCATCTTGCGGAAGGTCAGCATCTCGCCAAAGACGCTTGCGGTTTCGGCCAGTGTCAGCGGGGTGGAGGACAGCATCTCGCCTTGTCCCGCCGCCAGCACCTGATGCACGCCATGGCCCAGTTCATGCGCCAGGGTCATCACGTCGCGCGGTTTGCCAAGATAGTTCAGCATCACATAGGGGTGCACATCGGTCACCGTGGGATGCGCAAAGGCCCCCGGCGCCTTGCCCGGCTTCACGCCGGCATCGATCCAGCCCTTGCGGAAGAACGGCTCGGCCAGGTCGCCCATGCGCGGATCGAAGGCATTATAGGCCTCCATCACCATCTTTTCGGCCTGCGCCCAATTGACGATGCGGGGGTCTTCCATCGGCAGGGGCGCGTTGCGGTCCCAGACCTGCATCTTGTCCAGACCCAGCCATTTGCGTTTCAGCTCATAGTACCGGTGGCTGAGGCGCGGATAGGCATCGACCACGGCATTGCGCAGAGCCTCCACCACTTCCGGCTCCACATGGTTGCTGAGGTGGCGGCCGGTCTGGGCTGTCTCCATGCCGCGCCAGCGGTCGATGACTTCCTTTTCCTTGGCCTGGGTGTTGTGTACCCGGGCAAAGGTCTTGATCCGGTCGGCAAACACTTCTGCCAGCGCGCGGGCCGCCGCCTCGCGGGTGTCGCGGTCGGGGTCGGTCAGCAGGTTCAGCGTGCCCTCGATGCCCAATGTCTCGCCCATCACCTCGAATTCCAGGCCCGCGATGGTCTCGTCAAAGATCCGCTCCCAGGCGTCGCCGACGACACCGAGGTCGTGCAGGAAACGCTCCAGCTCGTCCGACAGCTGATAGGGTTTCATCGCGCGGATGCGGTCGAAAACGGGTTTGTAGCGCGCCAGATCGGCATTCTGCGCCAGCAGCCCGTCCAGGTGGTCGTCGGGCAGCTTGTTCAGTTCCAGCGTGAAGAACACCAGCGGCGTGGTGAAATTGGTGATCTTCTCCTGCAGGTCGGACATGAACTTGGCCCGGCCCGCATCGGTGGTCAGCTGGTAGTAGCGCAGCCCGGCAAAGGACATGATGCGCCCGGCGATCTGGTTGATCTTTTCATTGCGCAGCACGCAGTCCAGCAGCCCGGCGGCGTCGAGATCCGCCAGCTTGCCCTCGTAATCGCCGGCAAAGCTGGCGCAGGCCCCTTCCAGCCAGTCGAGATCGCGTTTCAGTTCCGGCGCATCCTCGCCGGTATAGAGGTCGCTCAGGTCCCATTCCGGCAGATCGCCCAGGTTCTTGTTGCCGCCGGTGGCGTTTGCGTCATGGACGGGGAAGGGAAGCTGGAACATGTGAGTGACCTTGTGTTGATTTGCCCATTACCTAAGACGGGTGAGGCGCGGGGACAAGGCGGGGGAGGCTGTCTGCCTCCCCCGAACCCCCACCGAGGAATATTTGAGGCCAAAAAGAGAGCCTACAGCGTCCCGCCTTTAACCTGATACATCCGGTATCGTCGATGTCCCGAGAGCGCGAAGCGCGGCACGGTATCGGCGATTCAAGTTTAAGGCGGGGCGCCTTAGCCATATTGCCGCAGCATTTCGTTCAGATCGTCGAGCGTATTCGCCTCTTGCAGGGGTTTGTCCTGCCGCCAGCGCTTTATCCGGGGAAAGCGCAGGGCGACGCCTGACTTGTGGCGCGGGCTGGGCTGGATGCCTTCAAAGGCGATCTCGAAGACATGATGCGGGGTCACCTTGCGGACCGGGCCGAAACGTTCCAGCGTGTTCTTGCGGACCCAGGCGGTGATCTGGCGGAATTCCGCGTCGGTCAGGCCGGAATAGGCCTTGGTGAAGGGTACGAGTTCATTGCCGTTCCAGACCGCAAAGGTGAAGTCCGTGAACAGATTGGCGCGCCGCCCCGACCCCGATTGCGCATAGATCATCACCGCGTCGATGGTCAGCGGGTCCAGCTTCCATTTCCACCAATCGCCCTTCTTGCGCCCCGCCAGATAGGGGCTGTCGGCCCGTTTGAGCATCAGCCCCTCGGCCTGCGCCGCCCGTGCGGCGGACCGCTGTGCGGCAAGCGCGTCCCATGCGTGGAAGGGGATCTGCGGCGACAGGCGGATCGGGGCATCAGCGGGCAGGGTGGCGCAGGCCGCCTCCAGCAAGGCGCGGCGGTCGGCAAAGGGGCGGTGGCGGATGTCCGTGCCCTGCCACTCCAGCAGGTCGTAGGCGTGCAGGATAACGGGCGCCTCGGCCAGCAGCTTTTTTGGCACCGTCTTGCGCCCGATCCGGGCCTGCAAGGCGTTGAAGGAGGCGGGTGCCGCGGCACCGGGCAGCCAGACCAGCAATTCACCGTCCAGCACCGTGCCGGAAGGCATATGGTCGATGGCGCGGGCAAGTTCGGGAAAGCGGTCCGTCATCAGCTCTTCGCCGCGCGACCAGACGTAATATTCGCCGTCGCGCAGGATCAACTGGCCGCGGATCCCGTCCCATTTCCATTCCGCGCGCCAGGCGCCGGTAGCGCCCAGCCCCTCCGGTCCCTCCTCCAGCGCATAGGCGAGGTAGAAGGGATAGGGGCGCGAGGCATCGGCAGAGGCATCTGCCGCCTCGATCAGCGCGTGCCAGGTGGTGTCATCGGGGTGCCAGTTGCCCATCAGCCGATGGGCCAGCTCGGTCTCGGGCTTGCCGGTGGCCCGGGCCAGGGCGCGGGTCATCAGTTTCTGGCTGATGCCGACGCGGAAACCGCCGGTGATCAGCTTGTTGAACAGGAACCGCTCGGTGCCGCCGAGGGCCGCCCATGCGGCAAGGACAAAGGCCTTGCGCTCCGGTTCCGACGCATCGGCAAGACCGCGCAATTCGGTGATCCAATGGGTCAGGGAACGGTCATCGTCAGAGGGGTTCGGCGGCAGCACCAGCGCGATGGTTTCGGCCAGATCGCCGACAACGGCATAGCTGTCCTCGAACAGCCACAGGGGGATGCCTGCCAGCTCGGCCGCCCATTCGCGCAGGCGGGTGGTGGTGACCGCGCGTTTGGGTCTGCGGCCGGAGAACAGGGCGATTGTCCACAGGCGGTCCGCATCTGTCGCATCGCCAAAGTAATCGGCCAGTGCCGCGACCTTCACATTTGTTTTGGTGCTTTGGTCGATGGTGTTGAAGAGCTGCGCGAACCGCTTCATGTCGCCTCTCCGGCGTCGAGAGTCTCGCCTTCGAACTGTGTCGGGATGACCTGAGCCTGCCAGCCGTTTTCGTTCAGGTAACGGGTGAAGACATCCGTGTAACCATGCGTTACATATATATTTTCAGCGCCGGTTTCCGTGATGGCCGACAGCAGCCCGGGCCAATCGGCATGGTCCGAAATCACAAAGCCACGGTCGCCCGCGCGCCGGCGGCGCACACCGCGCAGGGCCATCCAGCCGGAGGCAAAGGCGCTTTCCTGCGGGCCGAACCGCCGCGCCCATTTGCTGCCAAGCGCCGAGGGCGGTGACACCACAATCGCACCCGGATGCTGTTTCGGATCGACCGCATCGGTGGCATGGATGGTGGCAGGCAGGCGCAGCCCCTGATCGCGCAACACGGCATTGGTCGCCTCCACCGCGCCATGGGTCAGGATCGGGCCGATCTCAGGGTCCAGCATCGACAGCAGGCGCTGCGCCTTGCCCAGGGCATAGGCCCCGAGAAAGGCAGTCTTGCCCGCGGCGGCGCAGGACGCCCACCAGCTGTTGATCTGCCCGGCGACATCGCGCTGGGGCATCCAGCGGAACACCGGCAGGCCAAAGGTGCTTTCGGTGATGAAATGGTGGCATTTGACCGGCGCGAAGGCTTCGGAAAACCCGTCATCGACCAGCTTGTAATCGCCCGAGACCACCCAGACCTCGCCGCCCAGGGCGACCCTGATCTGTGCGGATCCCGGCACATGCCCGGCGGGGTGAAAGGACACATCCGCGCCGCCGATCCGGCGGGTCTCGCCAAATGCGATGCCTTCGGCGCGGATGTCACCCAGACGATGGCGCATGACGGGCAGGGCGGCATGGGTGGCCAGATAGGACCCCATGCCGCTGCGGGCGTGGTCGGCGTGGCCATGGGTGATCAGCGCACGCTCCACCGGCCGCCAGGGGTCGATGTAGAAATCGCCAGCGGGGCAATAGATGCCTTTTTCGGTGAATGTCAGAACCTTTGTGCGTGCCATGCCAGCCAATATAGCTGGCACCTGCGCCTTAGCGAGTCACCGTGCCCAGAAACAGCTTTTCCATACCGTCCATGATGGCGCTGCGCTGGCTGTCGGAGCCCATCAGGATCTCGTGTTCGGCGCCCTCGACCATTTCCAGCCGTCCGCCCTTCCAGCTTGCCATCCTTGCATGCACATGGGGGGTATTCACGATACGTTCGTTGGTGCCCAGCCAGGTGACGGCGGGCAGGCTGGGGGCGGCGCGGCCCGCCAGATGCTCGGTCTCGGCCAGGGCCTCGCGCAGCCAGATGTAGCTGGGCCCGCCGAGGGAGAGTTCGGGATGCGCGCGCAGCTGGTCGCGCATCATGTCGTACATCTGCGCGTCGGTGGTCAGCATGTTGTCGTCGAAAGGCGCGGTCAGCACATAGGGCTCCTTGACCGTGCCGGGGGGCAGGCCGTGGCCCAGCCCGAAACGCGGCATGTTGCGGGCAAGGATCCCGGCGAGAAAGCGCAGCTGCGGCTTGATGTAGATGCCCCACATCGGCCCGGTAAAGGCGGCGGCCTGAACCCCCAGCCCCTCCATCACGGCGCGCAGCCCGATGCAGCCGCCCATCGAATGGGCCAGCAGGAAGTAAGGCCGGGGCAGGCCAAGTTCGCGCGCCGCGCGCATCATTGCCGCCACGTCCTTCTGATAGTCGGAAAAGACCTCGACATGGCCCACCAGCGGGTCGTCGATCAACCGGTCGGCCAGCCCCTGACCGCGCCAGTCGACGCTCATCGTGGCCAGGCCGCGCGCGGCGAATTCGCGGGCGGTCACGCCGTATTTTTCGATATATTCGGTCCGGCCGGGGAACAGCAGCACGGTGCCCCGCGCATGGTCCAATGGCCAGGAACCCACCCTGATCCGCTTCCCGTCGGAGGTCATGGCCCAATGGGCCTGACCGCCGTCAGGTCCCGGCATCACATCCGTAAAAAGGGGGGCGGGTTCCAGCTGCATCAGGCCAGGACAGAGGCCAGTTTCATTGCCATGCCCATGTCGCCGTCAACGGCCAGCTTGCCGGACATGAAGGCGGCGGTGGGGTTGGTATCCCCTTCGAGAATCGACTGGAAGGTGTCGGCATCCGCGCTGAGGGTCACATCCGCTTCTTCATCCCCTGCGCGCGCGCCGGTGCTGTCCATCATGATCGCGCCTTCACCCTGGATGTCGAACTTCGCGGTGCCGTCAAAATCAGCCGCGCTCAGCTTTTCGTTCAGGATCGCAACGGCTTGGTTCACAATATCGCTCATTTCGGGCCCTTTTTGGCAAATTGGCTCCGACACGTCTGGATTTGCGGCGGCAGCCTGTTACATTCACTTTTGTTATGCGTATGTTCAGCGTCAACCTCAAACGTCACCTTACGGCACTTGGCACACTAGTGTTGCTTAGTGGCATGACTGTGGCAGATACCGTGCCCCCCGAACTGCTGGAGAAACTGCGCACCGCGCCCGAAGGCGAGGCACCACGGGTTGCCCGCGAGGTGGAAACCACCTGGGGGCGGTCCGGATCTGCGGCAATGGACCTGTTGCTCAAGCGGGGCCGCGACGCGATGGAGCAAGGAGACTACCTTCTGGCGATTGATCATTTCACCGCGCTGACCGATCATGCGCCGGATTTTGCCGAAGGCTATCACGCGCGGGCAGAGGCGTTTTTCAGGGCCGAACGTTACGGCCCCGCCCTGGACGATCTGGAACGGACCCTGGCCCTGAACCCCCAGCATTTCGAGGCAATTTTCGGTTTTGCCGTCATGGTTCAGGAGTTCGGCGACCTGCGCCGCGCGGCTGACCTGTATCGCCGTGTGCTGGCCATTTATCCCCACCATCCTCATGCGGGCGAGGCCTTGACACGGCTGCAGCGCGACGGGATCGGGCGCGAACTCTGATCGGAGACTTCTCGTGGCGAGCGATGCGCGGATCGTGGCCGTTCTGGGCCCGACCAATACCGGCAAGACGACCTATGCCATCGAGCGGATGCTGGCGCACCGGACCGGGGTGATCGGCCTGCCGCTGCGCCTGCTGGCGCGCGAGGTTTATGACCGTATCGTGGCACTTCGCGGCCCTTCGGTGGTGGCGCTGGTCACCGGTGAGGAACGCATCGTGCCGCCCCGCACCCAGTATTGGGTCTGCACGGTCGAGGCGATGCCGGAGGGCATGGGAGCCGATTTTGCCGCTGTGGACGAGATCCAGCTTTGTGCCGATCCCGAGCGGGGCCATGTCTTTACCGACCGTCTGCTGCGGATGCGCGGGCTGCACGAGACGCTGTTCATGGGCTCGGATACCATGCGCGGCACCATCGCGGCGCTGGTGCCCAAGGTGCAGTTCATGCACCGCGAGCGTATGTCAGAATTGGTCTATTCAGGTCAGAAAAAGATAAGTCGCATGCGTCCGCGAAGCGCGATTGTCGGGTTTTCGGTTGAGAATGTATATGCGATTGCCGAGCTGATCCGCCGCCAGAAGGGCGGTGCGGCAGTGGTGATGGGCGCGCTTTCCCCCCGCACGCGCAACGCGCAGGTGGACATGTATCAGAACGGCGAGGTCGATTTCCTGGTGGCGACCGATGCCATCGGGATGGGGCTGAACCTGGATGTGGACCATGTCGCCTTCTCCAGCCTGACCAAGTTCGATGGCCGCCGGATGCGCCAGCTGGCCCCCAATGAACTGGCACAGATCGCGGGCCGTGCCGGGCGTGGGTTCAAATCCGGCACATTCGGCACCACCGGCGATGCGCCGGCACTGGATGATGCGGTGGCGCGGGCGATCATGGATCACCAGTTCACCCCGCAGAACAAGATCAACTGGCGCAACCACGCGCTGCAGTTCGGCTCCATCGACCGGCTGATCGAAACGCTGGAGGCAAAGCCCGAGGACGAACGCCTGGTCCGCGCGCGCGAAGCGGATGATCTGCGCGCGCTCAAGGCGCTGGGGCAGGTGACCGAAGTGTTCGCCCGCGCCAGTGACGGGCCATCAGTGAAATTGCTGTGGGATGTCTGCCGCATTCCCGACTTTCGCGGCATCAGCCATGCCGAACATGCCGACCTTCTGGAACGCATTTTCTGCGACCTGCACCAGTCGGGCCGCATCCCCGATGACTGGCTCGCGCGACAAATCAAACGCATAGATCGAACCGATGGCGACATTGATGCGTTGTCAAAGCGACTGGCGTTTATCCGCACATGGACCTATGTGGCGCAACGCAAAGGGTGGACCGGAGACGAAAGTCATTGGCGCGGGGCAACCCGTGTCGTAGAAGACCGACTGTCGGACGCCTTGCACGAACGTCTGACCCAGAGATTTGTAGATCGGCGCACATCCGTGCTTTTGCGCCGGCTAGGACAGAAGGAAGCCATGGTGGCCGATGTAAACGAGACCGGTGAAGTTACTGTTGAAGGTGAATACGTAGGCAAGCTGGACGGGTTCCGTTTCCGCGCCGACAAGGGTGCCGGCGGGGCGGAGGAAAAGACCATCAAGTCTGCCGCCCTTCAGGCGCTGGCACCGCAGTTTCACCTGCGGGCGGATCGGTTCTACAACGCCCCTGACACGGAAATCGACTTTACCGAGCAGGGCGGCCTCATGTGGGGGTCTTCTGCCGTGGGCAAATTGGTGCCGGGCAGCGATGCGCTCAAGCCGCAGGTCGAGGTTTTTGTCGATGACGTGGCCGGACCCGAGGTTGTGCAGAAAGTGCAGCGCCGGTTGCAACATTTCATCGACCGCAAGATTGCGGCATTGTTCGAGCCGCTGTTGTCGCTTGCACGGGACGAGGCGCTGGCAGGGCTTGCCAAGGGCTTTGCCTTTCAGCTGGTCGAGAATTTCGGCATCCTCCCCCGTGCCCAGGTTGCCGAAGATGTGAAGGCCCTGGATCAGGATGCCCGTGGCGCGCTGCGCAAACATGGCATCCGCTTTGGCCAGTTCACCATTTTCATGCCGCTGCTGCTGAAACCCGCGCCGACACGGCTGCGGCTGGTGCTGTGGTCCCTGGCGAAGGGATTGAACGAATTTCCTGAATCGCCCCCGCCCGGCCTGGTCACGATCCCGGTCGAGGCGGATGCGCCGCAGGGGGCCGACACGATGTCGGGGTATCGCAACGCCGGGGCGCGTGCGATCCGCATCGACATGCTGGAACGGCTGGCCGACATGCTGCGCGGCGAGGATTCGCGCGGCGGCTTCGAGGCCAAGGCAGACATGCTGTCGATCACCGGCATGACACTGGAGCAATTTGCAGAGCTGATGCAGGGTCTGGGCTACAAGGCCGAAAAGGGCGAGCGGGAAAAGGTAAAACCGGTCGATTTGACAACGCCGAAGGATGGCGCGCCCAAGGTCGCGGAGGCGCCTGCCGAAACACCCGACACGCCGGTGATGGATGTGGCGGCGGAAGAACCCGCAGGCGGGATCACAGCAGAGCCCGCAGCAGAGGCGCCGGCCGATGAGCCGGAACCCGTGGCCGACATGCCTGATGAGGGCATCGCCCCGGTGGCGGCGGATGTGCCCGAGACGCCGAAGGCGGAAGAGCAGATCCCCCAGGTCTCCGAAGGCGAGACACCGCAGGGAACCGCCGCCGATGCAGGCATCGCGGCACCGGAAACCGAAGTCTTCTATACCTTCACCTGGGGCCGCGCACCGCGTGCCAACACCAACCAGCGCCGCGGCGGGGCCGGGGGCGACCGGCCCAAGGGCAAGGGCAAACCCCGCAAGGGTGCGCCGCGCGGTGACAAGGGGGCAAAGGCGCAGAACTTCTCGGCGCGTCCCCCCAGGAAGGAAAAGCAGATCGACCCGGACAATCCCTTTGCCGCAGCCCTGATGGGGCTGAAGGACAACAAGTAAATGTCAGAACCCGCGCCGAAACTGCGCGTGGACAAATGGCTGTGGCAGGCGCGGTTCTTCAAGACCCGCTCGCTGGCTGCGGCGCGGGTCTCTGACGGGGCGGTGCGGATCAACGGGGTGGTGACGACCAAACGGGCCAGCATGGTCGGCGCAGGCGACGTGCTGACCTTTGCCACCGGCGATCATGTGCGCGTGATCCGGGTGGAGGCGCTGGGGACAAGACGCGGCCCGGCGCCCGAGGCGCAGGGGCTTTACACCGACATGTCCCCGCCAGCCCCCCGATCAGAGGACAAACTGCCTGAAAATCCGGCCTTTGACGGAAAAGGTCGCCCGACAAAGAAGGACCGGCGCATGCTTGATCTTTCTAAGTCCCGGCACCTTGAATGATCCCTTGCGCTGATTTACTCAGACCCTCAGCGACCCTGACAGAGATCCCCGCATGACCTATATCGTCAACGATGCCTGCATTGCCTGTAAATACACCGACTGCGTCGAAGTCTGTCCGGTGGATTGCTTCTATGAGGGTGAGAACATGCTGGTCATCCACCCCGATGAATGCATTGACTGCGGCGTCTGCGAACCGGAATGCCCCGCCGATGCGATCCGCCCGGACACAGAGCCGGACATGGAAAAATGGGTGGAGTTTAACCGAAAGTATTCAGAGCTTTGGCCGGTGATCATCACCAAGAAGGATCCGCTGCCCGAAGCCGAGGAACGCGACGGCGAGACCGGCAAGCTGGAGAAGTATTTCTCCGAAAGACCCGGCGAGGGCGGGTGATTCGCAAAGTTTCTTCACCTGCAACATGAAGAAATGCCCGTAATCCGTTGTTATTTAAAGGCGCGCGTCAATGTTACCAAGGGTCATCTTTCGGATGCCCCTTTTTTGTGCTATGATGCAGCAACGCTGACAATGACGGTCAATCTCTTCGGATGCGGACGTTCAAATATTATGCCGCCATCAGGGGTTTAAAACACCATTCCACGATCAAGCGCAGCCGGATGTGGCAGGAAACAGCCGCAAGCCGGATGCGCGTTTGACCGTCGGTTCAGCACTGCAATCAACAGCGGGAGATCCCCGCGCTTCAGGAGCCGCCACATGACCAAATCGAAAAAGCTTGATTTCCGCCCCAATGAGTTTGTTGTCTACCCCGCCCATGGCGTCGGGCAGATCATCTCGATCGAGGAGCAGGAAGTCGCCGGCATCTCGCTGGAGCTCTTCGTGATTTCATTCGAGAAAGACAAGATGACCCTGCGTGTGCCGACTCACAAGGCAACCGAGATCGGGATGCGTGCGCTGTCCTCGCCTGACGTGATCACCCATGCCATGAAGACCCTCAAGGGTAAGGCCAAGGTCAAGCGCGCCATGTGGTCCCGCCGGGCGCAGGAATACGAGCAAAAGATCAACTCCGGCGATCTGATCGCGATTGCCGAGGTCGTGCGCGACCTGCACCGGACCGACGACCAGCGCGAGCAGAGCTATTCCGAGCGCCAGCTTTATGAAGCGGCGCTTGAGCGTCTGACCCGTGAAGTGGCCGCCGTCAGCGGTGGCGATGAAAACGCCGCAGCCAAGCAGGTTGGCGACGTGCTGGACAGCCGCGTCGCGGCCTGATCCGGTTCCAGTGCAATAATAGCGCCGGGTCCCATCAGGGGCGCGGCGTGAGGCTGCTGAAAAAACACGTTCCTGCACCCGCTCCCCCCGAAACAACGAAATCGTTCTTCCACGACGCCAGCCACAAGCCTTGGCCCGGGTGTCAGCCCGGG
>NZ_JARAMM010000025.1:0-47672 GCF_028807335.1 Sulfitobacter sp. PR48
TGTCTTAAACCTGGTGAGGAATGAGATCTTCGCCGGAATTTGTGACTTGCCCGAAACCCTTGACAGAGGCCCGCCCCATTACGGAAGAAGGCCTTTTGGTTTGGTGATCCCATGAGGGGTCGAAAAGCAATCCCGTGTGCTCTGGCCAAGTGTCGGGCAGCGGCAAACCCAAGGAGAAGACCTATGTTCGCAGGAACCCTGACCAAGAACGCCGAGACCGCAGCCACCGCCTATGTCGGCATGATCCACTCGAGCCGGTTCGACATCGCGATCCAGCTCGAGACCCGCACGAAAATGTCCGAGCGCAGCCCGGATTTCGATGTGACTGCGGTGAACAAGTCGGGCCGGAAGGTGCGTATCGGCACGGCCTGGAACGAGACCGGCAACACCACCGGTAACCATTACATCTCGATGCAGATCGATGTCGGCCTCGGGCCCTTCCGGGTCAACGCCGTGCAGACGAAGGAAGCACGCGAAGCAATGACCGGTGAGTTCGAGATCATCCCGCTCGTCTCGAACGGTGCCATGAAGTCCGGCTCGATCTCGGGCGAGCTGACCGCGATGGATGCAGACAACGCCTTCGCCGGTTACATCGCCAACATGATGTTTGACCTCGACTTCATGCTCATCGAGAACGAGTTCAAGACCGAGGAGACCCATCCCGACTACCGGATCGAAGTCAGCTCGCCGCGCGGCCATCCGATCCGCGTCGGCTCGGCCTGGATGGCGAAGAGCAACCGGACCGGCAACGACTACGTCTCGCTCCTCATCAACACGCCGGATGGCGATCTGCGGGTGAATGCCGTGCAAAACGAGGAGCAGCGCGGCGGCCAGACCTTCTCGATCATTCCCTTCGTCGAGAGCGGTGCGCGCGAGCGGGACGCCGGTGCGGGATTGTCTCTGGTGTCCTGATGTGACAGGACCTGGTCCCGATCGATAAGCGAGGTCGGCCTAGACCGGCCCGGTCTACCTCGCCTACGGGAGCTGCGGAAACGCGGCTCCCGTTTTTCTTTGTGGCCGGTCAGTTCGAGGTCAACGGCCTGCCCGTCGCAAGGTGATGGCGAAACTCGCCGGTGCGATAGCCCCGCTGGCAAAGCATCACTCCGAGGTCTCTTCCACCGTGCCATCGTTCTCGGAGGGCGTCTCACAAAAGATCTCTTCGACCGTCACCTGGTCGGGTAGTGGTCCTTGCAACGCGTCCTCGATCGCCTTGGTTGCGAAATTCGCCGAGACGGACGTCGCGAAACTGATCGTCACGGTCAGCACAAGCTCTTTTGCGGTCATGCCCAGGGCCGCGTCGACCGAGCTGTCGGTAACGTCCGCACCGGCGACGCCTTCCAACAGCGCGAGGATATCCTGTTTGGACGCGTCCGCGTCATCGCCGGCAAGGCGCATCACCACCACAACGTCAGTCATTGAAATCGTCCCACATCCGTGTCTCTCGAAATCCACTCAATGCCCGCATGAATCGGGCCCGGTTGCGACTATAGCGCGCAAGGTCTCGCCCCGCTTCACTTTTGTTCGGGATCGCCCCGCCGAGAAGCGCCGCAATGTCTTCCCCGAAGGGCGCGGTCACATCGAAGTGGTTCAGGGCGGCGAGCGCCGGAAGGACCGAGTGGCGAAACCTGTTCGCGACGTTTTGCACCTCTTCGCCGCTCGCCTCGCGGCGAACATAGTCGCCCGACTTCAGCAGGAGAAGGTGCGGTGCCACGTGGCGGAACACGGCCGCGACCACGTTCAGGTAGCGCGTCTCGGGCGTTGGATACCCATCCTCGAAGGGCCCTTCCGAGGCGAGAAGTTCCAGGGTCGCGAAGACGCCGATGACGATGAACATCATGGCGCTGTCGGCTTTATCGTCACCGTCGGACGAAAGCCCCTCGATCGTGCGCATCAGTTCATGATCCGCCGAAAGGAGGCTTGCCGCGGCGGCTCCGTCGGCTTCAAGCTCTGACAGGAGCCGGAACGTCGCCAGATCCAGAGGTCGCGGCAAGTCACCCGTGCTTGTGTCCGGATTCAGCGCCTTCTGATAGGCGACATGGCCTGCTGCGGCGTGGCAGGCTTCGTGCGTGGCGAAGAAGGCGACACCGGCAAACCATGCCAGCGTCATTGCGGGTTCGATCCCGCCCAACCGCTCGGCCTGAGCTGCGGTCTCTCCTTCGATGTTGACGGCTTGGAGGCGAGACAGGATGAGATCGGGCACGGCGGTTCCGATCGCGATGCGATAGCGATCCTTGCGCCAAGGCGAAATGATCGCGTCAAGGCCCGCACTTTCGCGGTGCCTCCAGTCTATCCGTTCGGCGAAGGCTGTCTCGTCGATCCCGGGGAAGAGCACGTAGGTGACGAACTCTCCGGCGACGCGGATCATGGTCAGGGTTTCGAGGTCTTCCTCACCCATTGTCAGCACCGTCGAGGATGCGATCGATCCGGCGTGTGGCCTCGAAATATCGTGCTTCGCTGACGAGGAACTTCTCGTGATCCGCGTCCGAGGGGCCTTCCCCGAACCATCTGCCGTCGCCGAAACCGATGTCCTTGGAGATCTCACTCGCCTCGAACCAGGCGGTGTCGTGGACGCGCACCGACTCTTCAAAGTCACACGGCACCAGGTCGTGAAGGGATCTGAACACCAGGTTGGTGAAGTTCATCGCCCGAAAGAGCGGGGAGGGATGTTCCGTCCCGGGTCGATCCACCGGTCCCTGCCTCGTGTCGAGCGCGCGCATGACAAGGATATGGGAGAACGCCAGCTGGAAGCCGTATTCGAGCCCATCCTCCGCGGTCCAGCCCGTCCGAAACGGATGTTTCTCATCCATGCTCAGGAGCATTTGGTTCAGCCCGTTCGCATCCGCGTCAAACTCAATATCCTGTAGCGTTTCCGGCAGCATGTCTGGCGATTGGCCGGGGACTTGGTCCAGATATGTTGCCGCTTCGTCGACGAAGCCGGGTGTCGCGTCCGGAAAGAGGAGATCGATATGCCGCCGCAGGAGGTGCGCGAGTTCGTGCGAAATCACATAGTCGAACATCTGCATCAGTATGTCGACGAAATACTCCGCACGCTCCGCCTCCATCGACCAGTCATCGAAGCCGATGAGCGGGCCGTCGAGCGCCTCTTTCCAAGATACGCCCGGATCCTTCAGGGGATGCGCGCGCGAAAGCACGTCCGGATGATGGGCTGCGGCCGTAAGGAACCGCCACAGTTTCCGAAGCAGGCCGAGGCTTATGATGACTGCACGGCGATCGCCCGATTGGCGCGCGACCGCGTTCGGCGCATCGCCGGCTGAGATCACGAGGTCGATCCCCTTGATGTCGAGGTCCGGATCGCGCGCGTCCAGGAGGCCTATGTTGATGTCGAAGACATGTTCGGTCCAGTGCACCAGTGTCGTCTCGACCGGTGTGAGCCCCGTGACGTCGAGATATCCGCCCATAGACCTGACGATGGGATCTACCTTCCAATACGCACGCGAGACCTCTTCCATTCGATCACGATATCCCAAAGAATTTCGGGATGGGGTCGCTCCATCGCGCGTCGAACGCGAAGGGTGCAAAAAGCCCGTCCTCCGTTTCGGGATCCTGATCGAAATAGGCGGCGATCTCTCTCTTGAGGTCGGCCTCCCCCTCCCTGGTAATCGTGTCCCGGAGGAGATCGAGCTCGGGGAACGCCGGTTCGAGCGGTGCCAATAATTCCATGGCGGGCTCAAAGATCTCCGCGAAATAGTCACTTTCGGGATGTTCCACATTCCAACGCGCCCTGTGGGCGACAGAGTGCAGGAGCAACCGCAGATTTGGCGACGGGTAGGTGTCGCGGATTCCGATCCTGTCGCGTGCCATGCGTTCCTGGCCGACCACGAATAGTGCGTATCCGACGAATTCGGCATAAAGGTTCTCTTTGCCTGTCATATACTGCCAGCGCGGCAGGGTCGCGGATCGCGCGAAGGCGAACTCGCCGGACAGACCCGAGCAGTAGACGTCCGCATCGATCTCGACATCGCGTAGCGGAAAGCCGGGAGGCGTGTTGCCCGCATCCTGGCTCATCAACTCGTCCACCATGCACAGGCCCGCCCCGCCCTGTCGCTGTCGGAGCAGGCCGAGATGCCCTCGGACGACATGGGCCAGCTCGTGAAACAAGACCGGCAGATAGAGTGACTCGAAGAAAAAGAGCCAACTGCCCTCGATGTCCGGACCGATCTCGTTGATCGTCAGGTCGACACAGGTTTGCACTCCGGACGTTGCCACGTCTTCAGCGAAGTCACGGAACGACAGGGACACGGTCCTTTCGAGGCGAAACCCGGAGGCCACCATGCGGGCGAGTACCGAGCTTACGACAGCTGCCCAAAGGACGTAGCCGGAGGTAAACTCGATCGAGAACGGACCGCCGACGCGCGACTGGCGGGCCCTTGCGTTCAGGTGGGTCTCCGGAGTAACGCCAACCTTGAGATCGCTGCCGTCAGGGAAGGCGTACATGTCTCGCATGGCACCGGTGACGGCACGCACCGCGGACTGGAGGTTTCTCAACGCCATCCGCAACTGTGCCGAGTCAACGTCTGCGAACAGATCGTTAGGGAAGCTGGGGCGGTCTATGTAGTGAACCCTTCGCATCACCTGAGACTCTCTCCTTTGAACTTGCAAAAGCCTATCTCCGTCGGCCTTTCCGGGCAAATGCCGGACGAACAGGCGTCGCGTAGCCA
The DNA here is from genome assembly GCF_028807335.1 of Sulfitobacter sp. PR48. Lineage (NCBI taxonomy): Bacteria > Pseudomonadati > Pseudomonadota > Alphaproteobacteria > Rhodobacterales > Roseobacteraceae > Sulfitobacter > Sulfitobacter sp. PR48. Next base: position 4,680 of record NZ_JARAMM010000025.1, read on the forward strand.
GTGGTTCCGCGTTCGCAATTACTTAGACAAACGCCTGTGGGCACATATCGAATATTGACGGGTCACCCATATTTGTCACTCGACAATAGTATACGAAGGGCCGCGTAGTGTAGTGTTGCGTGAAGCGCATAGCTGCATTGCAGCATTTGACCTTGTTGCGGCGCAGCATTTCGGGCTAGCCTACTTTTGAGATCGCTCTCCTCTCCTCCTCCCTGGAGACCGGCCTCAGGTTTGCGCCACACCTCCTCCCGTGGCGCGGGCAGAAGAGATCAGACGCCATCCCACCTCCCGGGATGGCGTCTTTCTTTTTCCCTATTGAAATCCTCACAGGATCTCGGGTCGCGAAATCATCGATACTGTCGTATCGTGGTCTCAAGACCAACGATTTTCCGATGATATCAATTCTGCGAAGAGGGTTTAAGTTGAGGGGCTTTCATTTCGTCTTTCCATGTTTGCTCGTGCCGACCATCGGTCTCACGGAATCCTTCACGGTGGCCAGTTGGAACATCGCGAACCTTGGCGCTCCGGGCTCGGAACTGCGCGGGTTCGACCGCACCGGGGATGACTACACCCGAATCCGGGAGATCATTTCGTCCATCGACGCGGACGTGATCGCGTTCCAGGAGATTGGCAGCGTCGCGGCGCTGGAAGCGGTCCTCCCCGACGGGTACAGCTTCCGGTTCGAGACCCGCTGCTATGAGAACGCACAGAAATGCGCGGCGGATGCCGACGACATATACAACGCGATCGCGATAAGGGACACGTTCGCGCACGGTTTCTTCCAGATCTATGAGCTCGCCGTGCCGCATCCGAACGAATGCGGCGCGCCGGCGCGCCCGGTACGCGGCGGCGTGGGCGTCGATCTGTCGGTCGACGGGCGACGCTACCTGGTGCCGTCGATCCACCTGAAGGCGACCTGTAAGAACAATTCCGTCGAACCTGGCACGGAGGACGACTGTGCGACGCAGCGCGAGCAGGTGCGACGCCTGCGCGCCTGGATGGACGCCCAGGACGACGAGGCGACGATCATCCTCGCGGGGGATTTCAACCGGCAACTTCTCGAGGGGGCGGACAACATCCGGGCGGAATTCTTCCCGAACGTGCCGCAGGGACACATCCTGCCGGGTGCCGAGACGCGCGCGTGCTGGTCCTCGTTCGCGTTCGATTTCGCTCGATTGGGCGAAGAGGCCATGGCGAACAACCCGCAGTTCGAGGCCGAGGGTCTGCGCCTATGGCTCTTCACGCCCCGCAGCAGCGCCGAGATCGACTTCTTCGTCGTGGAGAACCTCGCGGAAGGTGTTACGCTGACGGCGGATCAGATCGAGCTGACGGGCGACTACGTGTTCCGCGATCCCGGCGCCGCGCTGACCCGATGCGACGGGAGCCTACAGCCCTTCGCCGACGGGAAGGTCCTGACCTTTGCGGAAGCCTATCCGAGCGATCATTGTCCGATCGTGATGACCGTCTCGGAGTAGGCCGATGTCCTCAGAGAGTCTTAGCGGGCAGATTCTGGTCGGTGTGACGGTGGCCGCGATCGTGGGGATCGGCGGGTGGGTCCTGGGACGTGCGACCGCGCCTGCGGAGCCGCCCTCCCTCGAGATCACCCCCGAAAGCGTCACGGCACAGGTCGGGCTCGACACCGAATTCAACGCGACTGCGGATCCGGATGTGAGGACACTGACATGGCGTGTCGCGGGGCAACCGGTGGGCCGCTCGCATGTCGCGCAATGTGATGCCGTGGCCGCGCAACTCATGTGCAGGTTCCTGGTCCCCGGGACGTATTCAGTATCTGCCACGGCCACCGCCGCAAACGATTTGGAGGTCACGAGGCACAGTTCCGTCTCGGTGGTGTTCCCGGACAGGTACTACACAGTCTTCATCCAGAACCCGGATCGACAGGTACGCAGCGATGCCTACCGGGTGTTGTTGCGTCGGATCGACTGGGCCAGGGTTCAGCAATCCATCACCCCCTTAATCCTGCTCTACGATCCGGACAAGGGCCGGAATGTGTTCGCAGCCGACACGGTCTTTGAGCCGGAGTTTGAGGGCGTTGACGTGTTGCAGGGCCTCAAGCTGCGGATTCCGAGGTTCGCGGAATCGGCGCGCGGCCTCGTCGTCGGCCCACTGGAGGCGCTCGGCGTCAGCGTCACCGAGATTCCCTATGCCGAGGCGATCCTGTCGATCGAACGAGGCGCGGTCGACGGCGGCTTCGTCACCCTGGGCGATCCCACCATCGATCTGCTCGACGCGGACCTCGGGGACATGCGGGCGGAGTAGCATAGAAAGTGGCTTGATCCCTGATGTCCGCCACATGTCTTCCTAAGCCTTGCGGCCTCCCCCGCTCGGCTGCGCGTGTCGCAGGGGAGAACGGCCCTTCGGCCCGTCGCGCATTCGGCCATGCGGCCTCACCGCGGCGTAGCACCCGGCGTCCCGGTTTGCCCGTCTCGCGAGCACGTCGCTCCCCGGCCGCTCCGCCGGACTGCGCTCCGGTCTGTTTTGGCCCGAGGCCAAAACGATCCCGCCGCTCCATCCGTCTCCCGCGTCCGGTCGCGCCCCTTGCCTGCTCGCGTCGGGCAAACCTACCGTCAACAACACACACACATGAGTGCGGAAGCATATCCTCCGGATGGCCCCCAAATCAGCCCGCGTCAAGGATCGAAAAACTTTTCGGCGAGGGCGGCGGGGGTGAAATGGGCTGTCCAGTGTTCGATGCCGCGCCTGTGGTGAGCGATGCGCCCGGAAAACTTTTGCGCCCGGCACGCCGGCGGCTTCGCCGTCCCTGACCCGGACAGATTCGGTGAACCAGACGTACGGCCATGCCACCACACTCACGTGGTGGTTCCCCGAACATCTGGAGACACCAACATGACATACGAGAACGCGAACGCCTACGAGACCATCGAACTTTTCGGCCTGACGGAGAAAGACGCGGAGCTGCCCATCCCCGAGGATCACGTCCTGACCGATAGCATCGTCCGCGAGACTTTCGAGGCCCTGCTCGGCCAGCTGCGCGGCACCGGCCTTGAGGCCGAGATCGAACCGCTCGCGCACGGGATCGCCACGATTCTGCAGCGCCGCAAGATCGCTCTGGGCAAGGAGCTCGACCGCACCGCCGACAAGATCGGCGCCCTGGCAAAATCCCATGACGGGTCGGAGATCGCCGAGACCGCGCTCGAAGAAGCGCAGGCCCGCTTCCTGCAGGTCCGCGAGATCGTCGGGGCCATCGAGGTGATGAGCGAGGCGGCGGCGGAATGCTACGAGGTCGAGACCGGCCACGCCTTCATCCCGGCCGCGGGATCGCGCGCCAGCGCTCGCGCACAGGAGACTGGAGCGGTCTTTGAGGCCCGGCAGTTGCTGGAACAGCACGATCGCGAGACAGCCGCGAAGTCGAAAGTCGAGGGGGTTCCCCTGATCGTGTCGGGGGCGACCGACTGGACCGATATCGACGTCATCTTCTCGACACTCGACAAGGTTCGCGAGCGCATCCGGCAGAACCGCAACCAGGAGATCTTCCTCTGCCACAAAGGTGGCAAGCACGGGGCCGAGATGATCGCCGCCCGGTGGGCTCGGGCGCGCGGCGTCGCGCAGGCGCGCTTCGATCCGCGCTGGTCCGCGCATGGGCGGGCGGCACCGTTCAAGTGCAACGACGAAATGCTGGACGACAAGTTCGCGGCGACGGGGGTTGTGCTCTTCGGTGGCAACGGGGTCGCGCTCAATCTCGGACAGAAGGCGGAGGCGAAGGGGCTCACCGTCATGCGGGTCGCGGATCCGGCGAAGAAAACAGCGGATGAATGAATAAGAGAGGGTCGCCTTCGGGCGGCCCTTTCGTCGTTTTCATCTGCCTGCCCGTAAACTGGCGGCCTCCTCCGTACGGTAAGCCAAGTCGCGGTGGAGATATCGGCCTGAGGCCGATCGCGTATTCGGCCATGCGGCCTCACCACGGCGTTGCACCCGGCGTCCCGGTTTGCCCGTCTCGCGAGCACGTCGCGCCCCGGCCGCTCCGCCGGATTACGCTCTGGTCTGTTTTGCGGGGCAAAACGATCCCGCCGCTCCATCCGCCTCCCGCGTCCGGTCGTGCCCCTTGCCTGCTCGTGTCGGGCAAACCTGCCGTCAATCACACACACATGAGTGCGGAAGCATATCCTCCGGATGGCCCCCGAACCCGCCCGCCTCAAGGATCGCAAAACTTTTCGGCGAGGGCGGCGGGGGAGGAGAGGGCGATCCAGTGTTCGATGCCATACTTGTGGTGAGCGATGCGCCCGGAAAACTTTTGCGCCCGGCAAGCCGGCGGCTGCGCCGTCCCTGACCCGGACAGTTTCGGAAACCGGGCATTTGGCCATGCCACCACACTCACGTGGTGGTCCCTCGAACATCTGGAGATGAGATCATGACCAACGAGAACAAGACCGAGGACGACCTTTGCCGACATTGCGACTGCACGGGCACCACGCAGCCCGGAACGGTCACCGGGAAGGACCATCACGATAATGGCGGCCATGTCGTCCCCTGCACCGCCTGCGGCAAAGACGCGTTGCGGACCGACTGGGAGACCATCGATGGCGGGAGTGTCAATTTCCACTGGCGTGAGGTTTGTGCGCATTGCGGGCATCTCAGCGAGTCTCTCTTCGCCTGAAGATAGCCTTTCACCGGGCGGCCCCGTCGCCCGGTGATCCCTCTCTCGAAACCTTCCGCGTCACCGATGACTGCGACACCATCCACGAGAGCAGTCCCGCCCGGCCTGGGCCGGGCGGGACTGCTGCACTATTCAACTGTCTGTGGCCCCTCAGTCAGACGCAGATGACATGAAGGTCGGTGATGATCGGTCGTCGGTCATGACGGGCCCCTGCCGGCGGTTGCACCGCCGTCACCGCGCTCGCAGGTTCCGGCCGTGCCGGCCTCCACCCGGAACACGAGGCCTCTGGCCACGCTGAGCGGCATACCCCGGCGGCGGTCTCCTGACGGAGCCGGCCGCCGGGGTTGCCTTCATGCGCGCCAGAAACCCCGCGATCCGCCCGTCCGGGTGCAGATCGCTGGGGCGGGCGCAGCGCAGCAACCGCGCCGCCCGATGACGGCGACCCGTCCGGGCGGGCAACACTGCTTCCAGACCCGCGGATGCATCACCGCCCCGGATGATCGCGAGACCGGCGATGGGGATGCTGAGCTTGAGGCAGACGATCGCGGACGTTCCGATCGGGCGCACGCGAACCATCGCGCCGACGCGTTGGATGAGAGGGGCGCGGACCTGGTCAGGTCTGACATAACTCGACAGGACCGAAGGCGGCTGAGGGGCGGGGTGCACATCCGGGTCTCCCCTCTTTGCTCATAGATGTGGATCGCACGGGGGCGGGCGGTCCGTGCCCTCCGCTCACGCTCCGGCAAACACAAATACGGTTTCCACGCGCGGAGCGCGCGGACCCTCCGCATTTGTGTTTGCGGACCTCCCTTTTCCCCCGTGCCGGGTGATCCCCATCGCAAAAAGGAGAGACCCAAATGACCAACCACTACGTCGCCACCGTTCCCGTCAAGTTCACCGACAACGAAGGTCAGGTGCGCACCCGCTTCCAGCGCGTCGGCGCGATGTTCCGCAACACCCGCAACGGGGACAGCTCGGAGTTCTTCAGCCTCAAACTCGACTTCCCCGTCGCGGTCCAGGAGCTGGTGATGTTCCCGCCGAGCTCCAAGGAACCGCAGGAGTAATCCTCCCACGAGGATGGACCGCCCTAGGGCGGTCCTTTCCCTGTTCCAGGGAAGGCTGCGCGGTACCCGGGGACCCCTGCCTTCGGCCGGCGTCCCCGGGAAGGTGTCAGGACCGCACGCGGTCCTGACGGGGATATGAGAGATCGCCTGGAACAGGTCTGTCGGCCAGCCTCAAGGGGGCCATCCGGAATAACAGTCGGGCTGCGCCCGCCGGTTTTTCCGGCAGAGATTTGGCGGGCCAAATCTGGCCGCCCTTGACCCTGTCCATCAGCCCCGTCGGTAAGAAGATGCGCCGCCCCTCGCTTCCGTCCGAACACATGCGTGTTCGGCCAGACCCTCGGGCGCGAGCATGACAACGGGCGGCCGAGGTGCGGTTGGAGATGGTTGGGTTTTCTGGGCCCTTCGGGCCGGGCCTCGCACCTGCGGTGCTCGGCCAGAAGCGGAATTCAAGGTCGCCTGGGGGCAATCTACAATAATATTCCATTGACCGTAACATATAGTTTCGTATGATGAGGGCGACCTTGAATGAAGGTGGCAGGAAATAGGGGGGCTTTCTTCGTATGAGCCGGACCAAGAGACTGACACAGACGGAGCGAGCGGAGATTATCCGTGAGGCCGGAGAAGGTGTGGGGACTTCCGTGCTCGCGGAGCGGTTCGGGGTCACGCCGCGGGCCATCCAGTACACGTTGAAAGCGGACGAAGAACGCCAGAAGGATGCGGCCGTGGCCACGGCCGCAGTGACCGTGAAACTGACCCCTGAGGAGCTTGAATCGCTCGATGAGGTGCTGGCCGCGGCGGGGATCGAGACCCGCACAGAGGGGGTCCGGCGGTTGATCCAGGCGGCGGGGGGAAGCTTCGTTCCGGATGCGCAGCTGGCGGCTGAGATGGCGCGTTACCGGGCCTCCCTGCACGAGGTCGGCAACGGCGTCGTGCAGATCGCCAAGCAGATGATGAAAGCCAGCCGGGCGGGGCAGTGGGAAGGCTCCGCACCGAACGCAGAGTTGTCCGAATTGCGCTTCGCGCAGATGCGTGGGCTGGCGCGGTTCATCCTTGATTCCGCTGACGAGATCGATCTGCTGCTGCGCCGTCGTCGGGATGCCATGCAGCTATCCGCGACCGCCGCGCTGAGGGAGTTTGCCCATGCGGCTGAATGATGCGGTCCATGACGTCATCGGAGAGGTCTTCCGGGACGGTTGGAGCCGGATCCGGGGCTCGATGCAGGGGCTGCGGGCGTCCCGGCAGAGGCAGCTCGTGCGGGCGGCGGCAGGGCATCGTGCGGCGGTCTTCAAGGCGATCCGGGGCGGGGGCACCCATACCAAGTCGCAGCTCATGAACCAGCTCGATTACCTCACCACGAAGTCCTCGCATATCGTGGACAGCAGCGGGTTCCTGGACGGGAAGACGAGGCTTGAGGCGGCCGAAATCAAGGACCTCACGGACCGCTTCTCGAAGCGCTGGAGCGCGGGGTTCAAACCGAAGCTCGGGCAGACGACGCACATGCTCATGTCCTACCCGATCGGCACCCGGGGCGAGGATGTGCGCGACATCACCGCCAATGTCGCCGAGCGGTTCTTTCAGTCCGAAGAGGGGCATTTCGACTACATCATCGCGGTGCATGAGGATCGCGATCACCCCCACGCACATATAGTTTTGAATCGCCGGTCGCAGGAGGGCGAGTTCTTCTTCCTGGGCCGGGACCACCGGTTCAACTACGACGATTTCCGCCTCGCCATGGTCGAGGAAGCCGAGAAATTCGGCGTGCGTCTGGAGGCCACGCGGCGGCTCGACCGAGGTGTCGTGTACTACCCGCCGCGCACCCGCGAGGTCTATGCGGCCAAGGTTGAGGGGCGGGCAGCGGAACCGCGGCCACGGGTCGGGGCCGATCTTGATCGCGCCCTCGAAGAGATCGCCAATACACGGATCATCTATCACTCGCTTGCCGCCGAGGCCTCTGCGGACAATCGCGAGGACATTGCCAATGCCCTCTTCCGCTCGGGAGAGCTTCTGGCGAAGGGCGGCAAACTCACATCGGAAGGAGGCGTCTACATGGCAGAGGAGCAATCGTTCGAGGACCTGCGGACCCGTTATGCCGATCAGGTCGCGCGCGTCCAGGGCATGATTGATGCGAAGCCGGAGGCCGAACGGCCGAGGCTCGAGCGCAGCCTCAACGAGATCCAGTCGCGGCTCGCGCATATGCAGCCCTTGGGGCTCCGCTCCGTGACACTGACCGAAAAGCCTTCGGAGGGCGGGGTCTATTCCGAAAACAATATCGATGCGGCCCGGCTCGACCGGTTGCGCGACCCCGAGGTACGGGCGCAGGTCGACACCGCGCTGCGCGGAACCGGCATCAGTTCGTCCGTCGTCGTCGCGCGGATGGAGACGGGCGCGCAGAACGCGGCACTTGAGCGCCAGTGGATCGCGGACGATCTGGCACGAGTGGCCGAGAGGGACGGTCTCAACCTCGAGCGCCGCGCGGATCTGGAGGCGGCGCGCGAGACCCTCAACCGCGCTCATGTCCAGCTCGGCGTCGCACTGGAGCGGGCAGGGGTCCTGCGCGAAGACGGTGTCGTGGAAGATCGCACTGTGATGGAGCGGGTCCATTATCATCGGGACGCCACTGAGGACATGGAGCGCGCGATCCGCCAGGACATGCGTTCGGAAGGTTTGACCGATCAGCAGATCGAAGACCGCGAGTGGGAGATCGTCTCCCGCGCGGAGCGGCGTATCGAAGAAGAGCAACGCAGCTACCTCGATGCGCATCCCGAACTGCTCGCGCGCCCGGGCGACGTGATCGACCGGTCCGAGCCCTATCGGGAGCGGATCACCGACGAGGCCCGGGCCCGCGAGATCACCCGCGAAGTCGACCGGATCATGGAAGGTCGCGACGCGCGGACCCCCGTTGCGGATGCCGTCACGGACGAGTTCCGCGCGCGCTATCCCGATATGCCGTCGCATCTCGCCCGCGGGCTTGGCGCGACCTATGCTTCCGTCACCGATCTGCGCGACACCGAGGCCCTCAACCAGGTCCGCCGCGAAAACGAGTTGCGGGAGGTGGCGCTCGACCTGCGCGACGGGCGGCTGTCGGACGCGCGCGAGGGAGTAGCTGTCGAGGGCGCGCCGATTGCCGATCCGGACATCCGGCGGGTCGTCGACCATGAGCGGGCCGGCAATCTGCATTCGCCGTTCCAGGACGACGGTCAGCGACTGACCTACCGCGACGCCGTCGAGCGCGAGCTCGACGCGGCGCAGATCGACCGGCTGCGGGACGGGGATGTCGACGTGCTGAAGACCCAGATCGAAGACCGTCTCGATCGGCTCTACGCCGCGAAGACTTACCTGCAGTCGGACGCGGCCACCGCCAACAGCGAGGCGACCCGCGCCGTGGTCGAGGAGATCGCCGACCGCGAGTTCGAGCTCCACCGCGCCGATCTTGTCGATGGCGAGACCGAGCGCGGGGAGACGCACTGATGGGAGGGGTGGGGAAGGGCCGTCTCGCCCTCGGCGTCGCGCTGGTCACACTGGTCGCTATCGCGATCGGCTATGTCATCGCCTCGGCTGTCGTGACGTTCCGGGACCTGGGTTTCCGGGCCGAGATCGACTTCTTCTATATCGCCCAGAACTACCGCGCCATCGGGGCCGTCCGCGCCGATGATTTTCGCCTGATCAACCTGATCATGGGCGGGGCCGGGGTGGCGGGCCTCATGATGAGCCTGGCGATGTCGGGCTCGGCGCTCACCCGCTTCGGCTATACCCATTGGCAGACCCGCCGCGAGATGAAGCGGAACGGCTTCTTCGGCGCGCCGGGCACGGGTTTTGTCATCGGCAAGCTGGGCAAGCCCGGATCGCGTGCACCGTTCCTCTGCTCCCGGACCTTCCCGCATGCGCTGATCGTGGCCCCGACCGGGCGCGGCAAGACCACCGGTTTTGTCATCCCGAACCTCTTGACCTGGCAGGGCTCGGCGGTCGTTCTGGACGTGAAGGGCGAATGCTTCGAGGCCTCGGCCCGCCACCGGGCGGCACAGGGCGACACGGTCTATCGCTTTGCGCCGACCGATTGGGAGGACAGGCGCACGCATCGCTACAACCCACTCCTTCGGATTTACGAGCTCAAAGACCCGGCGCGCCAACAGATGGAACTGCAGCTCCTGGCAACGCTCTTCCTGCAGAACGACAACGACCGGGTGCAGGGCCTCCTCAAAGGCGGGATCGACCTCTTCGTCGCGGCCGGGCTACTCGCGTTCCAGCGCCGCAGGCCGACGCTCGGGGAGATCTACCGCATCGCCGCCTCGGGAGGACAGAAGCAGAAGGAATATCTCGCGCGCGCCCAAGAGGTCCAGAACGCCGCGGCGCGACTGATATTCACGCGGCTCGCGTCCACCAACAACGACACGCTGACCTCCTATGTCTCGCTCCTGATGACCTCGGGTCTCGATCAGTGGCAGAACCCGGCGATCGATGACGCGACGGCGACCTCAGACTTTGACTTTCGGACAATCCGCAAGAAGCCTTTCAGCGTCTATCTCGTGGTCCAGCCCCTCATGGTGAAACCGCTGGCGCCGCTGATCCGGCTCTTCTTCTCGGACCTGCTGTCGGCGCTTCAGGACAAGGAGCCGGGTCGGGACGAGCCCTGGCCGGTGATGATCATGCTCGACGAGTTCAACCGGCTCGGAAAGATGCCCATCGTGGCCGAAAGCATCGAGGTGCTGCGCGCCTATCGCGGGCATCTCGCGGTGGTCACCCAGACCATCCCGGCCATCGACGAGATCTACGGCGAGAACACGCGGCGCGCCTTGCAGGGCAACGCCGGGATCAAGCTCTACCTCACGCCCTCGGACGAAAAGACCGTCGAGGAGTTGAGCAAGGCCGTGGGCAAGACCACGAAGACTGTGGTCACACGTTCCCGCGCGGTCGGGAAGAACCCGTTCGAGGGCCGCAGCCAGTCCGAGCGGACGGAGGAGGTCGCGCTCCTGCCGGAAGATGAGGCGCGACGTCTGCCGCTTGATGAGATCGTGGTGGTCGTGGACGCGCAGATGCCGGTCCGGGCGAAGCGGGTTGTTTACTACGAGGATCCGTTTTTCAAAGGCATCCACGCGGCGCAGGAGGGGGATCTGCCCTTCCCGAAAGGCCCAGTTCCTCCGATGGGGGAGTTGCCCCTGAGTGTCCGGGCGATGCCTTCGGCGCCGCGTGGGTCAGGTCTCTCGGAACGCGATTTCGAGGCCAGGATGGGGTTAACAGACTCCGGAGGGAGTGCACCCATTGAGCCCGGTCCGGCTCAAGCGCCTCGGCGCGGTCGGGCCGCTGTTCTTGCGGACGATCAGCGGCAGTTGGAGATGGAGTTCGGGCGGCAGGCAGATCTCGAGGTGGGGGCTGCGACAGAAGACGACGTCGTCCGGGTACAGGACGCCGTGAGTGATCTGGAGCGGTTGGAGGCGGAGATGTCCGGTTCGGAAGCAAACGTCAGCGACACGGGCGAGAAATTCGGGCTTGGCTAAGCCGACATGCGGGTGACACGAAAGAATGCCGCGATGGCGTCTTGTGGCCACGCCCTTGAGCCGACCATTGTCACGGGTGAAGAAAGCCAGGGTCGTCGCGCTCTGGTCGAGGGGCTCGCTCAATCGTCGCAGGGTCGATCTCACGCATCGTCAACTGAGCGTTCACCCTGCGGGCCGCGGGGCCCGCACGAAACCACTTCGCGGCGGAAGCGAGATTGAAACGCGGACGACGCTGTCCCTTCGCTGGCTTTGAGGCTTCCATCAGCACCTCGATCATCTCATCGATGCGGTAGAGGCCACCCGCAACGGGGAGGGGCATCTTGCGCTGCTGGAGCGCCTGTCGCTTCACCTCGAGCTTCTCGGCGACATCCGCGAGAGACACCAGGTCGGGACGGACCTCCCGCAGGACAGTGCCTTGCGGCAGCGCCTTGATCAGCGCCCGCGCCGCTTCAAGGATCGCGCTCTCGGCCTCATCCCCTTCAAGTTCCAGTTCTACACCCAGCAGACCGGCATGACCGGTGCCCACGAGGGCATCTTCAAAACCCGCTTCGAAGACCGCGTCGGAGAGCGCGAACGCATCGTGCTCTCCGTCGGGGAGCGCAAAGACCAGTTCGAATTCGAATTCTTCAGCCATTGGCATTACCTTCGTCGTTCTTCTGAAGCTTCACGCAGGCCAGGGCCTTCTGTCGGATCCTTTTCGCGAACTGCTGCGGGTTCTTCGGGGTCGACCAGACAGACATCTGACAAAACTCGCCACAGCGGCAATCCTTATCGTTGGCCGGGCATCGGAGGATTCCCCACGCGTGCCCCTTGCCCTCAATAAGGTCCCATCCCAACTCTTCGAGCTCCTGGATGACGGCCTCGATTTCCTTTGATGTGTGCTTCTTCCTTGGCACCTTAGATACTCCACTCTTTTAAATTGTCAAGTGACAAGTTAAGGGCTTAGCAAAACGTCGCTGCAATCTGCTGCCCGCTACCGGCAATTTCCCATAGGAAGCTTGCCGTCAAATGCTTTGATCTGAGAACGGGATACAGGACGGACGTCCCAGACAGAAACACCGGCGCTGATGCCGTAGCGCCTGATCCTATAGCAGAGTGGCGTCCCCAGACGCGGCACGATGCCACCAACGCAAAACCATTCATGCTGTTTGTCATGATCCCAGCAGGCAGCAAAGATTTTGTCCGCGGACAGCCTGTTCCGGGTAGACCTGCCTCGTCCGGTCTGCGCTACCGTCTGCCCAACCTGCTCAGCCGTGCCAGTTGCGCAAGCATGCGGGCACCGGTGCCGGATGAGTTGTCTGAAGGTGCAGCCGGTGCGCCACCCGCGGCATTAGGGCGGGTCGGGAGCGCCTGAACGCCGAGAAACTGCCTGGCCCGAAGCGCGGCATATTCGGCACCAGTCGCGCCTCCGATGGCGTATCGGTTGTAAACCTGCTGGCTGCCTGCCAGGCCCCGGGCGAAGGCGTAGCTTCCGCCAAAGCCTGCCGAGAGCGCAGGCATCATGATGTTTCCGGAGACCGATCGGACGATAAACGGGGTGGCGATGATGAACCCCTTGGCCATGAGGACCATCATGAAGAAAGGCAGGAGGGCGCCGATGTTCGAAGCCCCCTCCGGATCACCAAGTTCGGCGAGCAATGCGCGCGAGACTCCGGTGATGGTCGCGAAAACGCCGGCGATGACGATGGGGTAGATCGCGAAGGAGATCAGCGCCGAGAGCCAGCGTGCGAAATAATCCTTGGTCACCTCGAAGAGGGTCAGGAAGATCATCACCGGAGCGATCCCGATCAAAAGCGTGATCATGAGCCTGGAGGCGACAACGATGAAGGCCGCCAGCCCTCCGAGGATCGAGAGCAGGAGAACGCCGAGCGTGTCGAGAAGCGCGCCAGCCATCCAGTTCAACTCGGACCCCGCAGCGTTCAAGTAATCCCCAAGCGCGGCTATCAGCTGATCGAACTCTTCGGCGAAGGTCCCTGACGGTCCTGGCGTCCCGCCGCCGACCGACGCGACCAGCGATCCTGCGATGCTGTCTATTCCGTTCAGGATGGCGGATGCGAGTGCGTTGAACTGGATCCAGTTGGTCGCGAATATGCCAATCAAGCCGATCTTCACGGCGAGCCAGAAGGCGGTCCGGCCGTCCATGGACCGGTATTGGTAGATCATGTTGAGACAGATGAGGATGACCACGAGCGTCGTTCCGAGGACCAGCATCGTTCCGACCGTGGCGGCCACGGCCCCGAACTGGGTTTCCGCTGCCGAGTCCAGATAGCCTTCGGCGGTTTCCACAAAATACGCGACGACGCTCATGCCCCGCTACCAGTTGCCGGCCGCTTCGCAGATCGGCATGGCCTGCTTTCGGAGATCGTTCGCCTGTCGGCGATAGTCTGACGTCGCCTCGACCACGCTCCAATAGTCAGCTGCGGAATAGCGATCAAAATAGACCGCTTCGGCGGCCTCCCAAGACGGATACCGGGTGACGCATGTGCAGCTCTGCGCGTCGACGATGCGTTCCATGCTCTGAAACCGGTAGATTTGCTGGACCAAGAGCCGTTTGTGGGCATCGCGCGCTTCGGTGTTCCGCATCCACTCCGGCTCGGGCGGCAGATCGGGGCAGACATCGGGTTGATTATTGAGCGTCGGGACCAAGTCGCGTTCGGCCGATGCAATGGTGCCCGTCAAAAGAAGAAATAGGCAGACGAGAGAGGTCGTGCGTTTCATGTCACCGACTCCGCCGGTCGGTCCATGACCTCGCGTTTGAGGAACGCGGTATAGCCATAATCGCCCGCCTCGGCGGAGATCACCTCCCAGCCTTCGGCACCTCGCTCGTTCAGGGCGCGCCGCATCTCTTCATAGTCCTTCTGCTTCTTCACCTTGCAGAACAGGATGTCGTATTCAAACTTCTTCATGGGTCATGCCTCCGCTGAGATCGGTTCCGGGGAGATAGAATTCGGTGATGCCGCGGGCACCGTCTTCACGGCCCGCCTGGATGATCACGTCGATCGAGCTTTCGATGTATTGGACCATGTCTTGATAGGTCATCGGGATCTCGGTCTTGAGCGCGGCGATGGCGAGACGCTGGACGGCGAGCTGCGGGGTTTCGGCATGGAGGGTTGTCATCGAACCGCCATGGCCGGTGTTGATCGCCTCGAGGAAAGTCATGGCCTCCTTACCGCGGACTTCGCCGAGAATGATCCGGTCGGGCCTCATGCGCAGCGTCGTGGTCAGAAGCACATCGGCGGATTGAAACTCCGCATCGCGGTTGGCGATCAGGGTCACCGCGTTCGGCTGGGCCGGGAGCAACTCTGCGGCTTCCTCGATGGTGACGATCCGTTCCTCATCGGGAACGTAGGAAAGGATTTTCCGAGCCGCGACGGTTTTGCCCGTCGAGGTGCCGCCGGAGACGATCATGTTGAGCTTGTTCTCGACGCAGAAGCGGATGGCGGCGTAGATGTCACCGGAGGCGACGACCTCGCGCAGCGCGCGGTTTTTCTCCTGGCGCAGTTCCTCGAGCTTGCGTTCTTCGCCGTAGAGGAAGTGGAGTTCGATCTTGTCGAGGGGCAGGCTCGAGAAGAAGCGGAGCGAGATCGACATGCCCGCGAGCACCGCGGGCGGGGTTACGACCTGGGCGCGGATGGGGCGGTCGCGATAGGTGATCGAGACCGAGACGATGGGCTTGTCCTTGCTCATCGTCGTGTTGGCTGAGGAGGCGATCTGGTTGCCGAGATCACGCACCTCCGTGACCGTCAGGCGCTGATCCAGTGCCCGCATGAAGTGGTCCCCCTGGAACTCACCCCAGCAAGAGCCATCCGGGTTGATACATATCTCGATGACGTCATCGCGGGCGGCGTCCTTCAGCTTATCGAGCGAGGTCTGGAGATAGGAGAGCGTCATCTCAGAACATCTCCAGATCGCGATCGACCATGACGGTGACGCGTGCGCCCTGGTCGACATAGATGACTGGGCCGATGGAGAGATATTCGCTGATCACACTGTCGGTGGCGTCGGCCAGGTCATCGCCCACATCTTCAAGTACGTCCGCGGTGGTCTCATCCTCGACCTGGGCGGCGGCCACACTCGGGGCGGCCGAAATGATCGAAATCAGCGCGGCGGAACCGAACCGCTCATCAAAGCGGGTATCGACGAAGCCGGTGACACCCGAACGGCCCAACGCGTCTCCCCCAAAGGAGCTTATCTGGACGGTCTGGTTGTTTGGCAGGACGATCCGGTCCCAGGCGATGGTGACGCGCTTCTGGGCGATCTCGATGCCGGAACGGTAGCGCCCGATCAGGCGTGAGCCGCGCGGGATCAGGAGCCGTGAGCCGTCATAGCTGAAGACGTCTTCGGAGATGATGGCACGGGTCTGGCCGGGGAGGGAGCTGTCGAGTGCGGTCTCCATCACGGCCTGGATCATCGTGCCCTGAATGACCGTGTTCGAGGGATTTGCGATGACTTCGGCTTGTGTGATGGCGCTCGGCAACGCGCCGTTCAGCACGAAATCCGTCACTTCGCCGAAGGTGCGTTCGGTAAGTTCTGTCTCGCCCGCATTGGCGCCGCCCGTTCCGCCGAAGGCGATGACGGGGGAGGAAATCCGCCGTTCCTGGAAAGCACGCTCCTCCTCGGCCCGGCGTTGCAGTTCGGCCAGCCGCCGCGCTTCTTCCTCGCGCCGCAGCCGCTCCTCTTCGCGGGCGCGCAACTCTTCGTCGGTGGGGCCGAGCGGTGCGGGTGCCGGCTTGTTGGCCTCCAGCCGCGCGAGGTCCAGGTCCATACGCAGCTGTTGCAGCTCCCGATCTCGCTTGGTGAGTTCGGCCTGGAATTGTTCCTGAGCAGTCTCGGAGGCGTCCTGTAGGGCGGCGATCCGTGCGGTCAGCGCATCGATCGCCTCCGCTGCCGCGCTGTCCGCCTCGACGTCGGTGTCCGGCGCGTCGCGCAGCTCCTCGATCTGGGCCTGGAGTGCGGCGATCTGCGCCAGAAGTTCGGCGTTGGGTTCCGGGTCGACGAGAACGATTTCGGGTTCCGGGGCGGGCGGCGGCACGAAGGGTTCGATCTCTCCGAACCCGTCACCCTCGGTTTGGAACTCGTCCGGGGTGGCCGTCGGCAGGGCGACCTCTTCCCCCGGACCCGAAAACAGCAAGAGGACCAAGCCGCCCGCCAGGATGAGCCCTGCGAGGAGGAGGGCGAGGAGCGGTGAGCGGCGTTTCGGGGCGGGTCCGTGGCGCGGGTTGCCCCGTTCGAGTGCGGCGAGGCGCTGTTCGAGATCGGTGTTCTTGTCACTCATGAGGCGGCCTCCGCGGGCGGGGTCGCCTCGATACAGACTACGTCCTCGCCCAGACGCAGCACCCATTGGCGCCCCACGCCCGAGACACGGATCACACCGTCTTCGACCGCGCCCGTGTTCACCGTGCGCTCGCGCCCGTTCGTGTACCGGAAGATCGCCGGAACGGGTGCGTTCCGTGGGAAGGAGAAATAGGTGAAGGTGCCGTCGTCCCAGACTCGGGTCGGCGTGAATTCCGTCCGTGCGCTGGCCCCGTAATTGGTGTTCGGTGCGGCGCGCGCGATGGCGTTGGAAGGGCGGCGATTGTCCTCGGGGTAGCGGAACTGCACGACATAAAAGGTCGGGCTCGAGACCTCGTTCACGTTGAAATAATAGCTCCGTCTGTTGGTATAGACGGTCACGTTGGTGTGGACGCCGCGCGCGACGGGTTTAATCGCAAAGGCCCGCCCGCCGGGCACACCGTCGATCTCAAATCCTTCCGTGTCGCCGGCGATGATTGAGCGGATGCTCTCGCCTGTCCCGAACTCGATGGTCGTGACATGGGTCAGGGAAACGTTCAGCCTGTAGACCTGGCCTTCCTGGTAGGACGCGACCCGTACGCGGTGGTCGTTGGGTCCCCCGCGCGGAATGGATTCTGCGGTGGCAAGGGTAGGGAGAAGTGCGAAATAGAAGGCGGCAACGAGAAACGCCTGTGCGTTTCTGGAATTTATTGTGTTGCCAATACCCTGCCGCGCTTCGCGCTCTCGGGACATTGGCAACAAGCTTTTTGAGAATGTATTCCAGAAACGCACTTACTGGTTCTCCAATCTGTCCGAGCGGATCGCATATTCGACGACGGTGAAGCCAAACGGGTTGGTCCAAACCTGGTCGATGGAGCGGCTCTCCTCGGGGCGGAACTCGAAGAGGAGCGTCGCGGTGAAGAGACCCGCCTGAACCCCTTGGATCGAGGTCAGGCGCTTGCGGAGCCGCACCGTGGCCCGGTTGTTTCCGATCAGGTTGATGCTGAGGATCTCGACGTCCAGGCGGGCGTTGGGTCCATAGACGGTCGGGGGATAGTCGGCATTGGCCGAGTTCCAGATCTGGCGCAGTGAGGCCCCTGCTGCACGGTCCGAACGGCGCAACACGCTGCGGATGCGCACGTCATTGTCGAGCTGGTTGTAAACCTCGCGGTCGGTCACGTAGCGGAAGACCTCCGCCTCGATAATGGCGCGGTTCTCGGTGACGGTGGTGGCCCCGACGGTGGCTTCGGGGAGGGCGAAGCCGGTCGCGGGGTCGTAGGGCACCACCACAGGGGGCGGATCGACATCGAGGATGGCCACGGCGGCCGCGCTGAGGCAGCCCAGGATACCAAAGCCAAGGCCGAAGAGCCCCAGACGCTGCCAGAGCCGTTCCCGTCTCAGTGCGCCGTAGACCAGTTCCTCCTCGATGATGGCTGTTTCTTCTTCCAATGCCCTTCGCCTTTAGTCTGCGCTCAACTCGGGGAGCGTGAACTCCATGAAGCGTTGTTCCTCGGCGATGGTGGCGGCATCGATCACGCCGCCGGTGCCATCACCCACCGTTTGGATCGCCTCGAGTTGCCACATGGCCACGAGCGCGATGGCAAGCTCTGCCGTCACCCGCGTGTTGAGATCGACGCTCTCCTTGAGCTCATCCATGTCGTCGATGAGCCCGACGAGCCGGTCGACGCGTTCGAGCGACTGCCCCGCATCCTCATAGCTGTTCTGGGCGGCGGCCGAGACCAGCGCGCCGGTCGTGGCCTGTGTCGCCACGCGCTCGGCACCGGGATTACCACTGCGGGCCATTTCCGAGAGCGTGTCCTCGTCGAAACCAAGATCGGCCAGCACTCTATCCATCTGGGTTTCGATCTCGCCGGCACCGGATCCGGTCAGCCCGGAGAAATCCCCCGTCTTGATCGCCTCAATTGTGGCGATGATGTCGCCGAACTCCTGGTCCAGGAGACCGTTCAGTTCGTCTTCCATCTGTGTCCGGATGATCTCGGGCAGCTCTGCCAGACGCGTCAACGCCTCATACGTTCGTTGTAGCTCGGCGAGCTGCTCCGTGAGCGTGGCAAGCTGTTCGCGGAGCTGCACGAGTTGCTCGTTTTGCAGGATCTCGTCCTCGATCATCTGTCGGAGCTGCTGGATGTTTTGGGCGATGTTCTGGGTGTCCACGACCGGCACGCCCTGGGCCAGGACGGGGGCGCTGGTCACGAAAGGCGAGCAAAGCGCCAAGATGCTGGCCAGGGTCAACTTGCGAAGTGGTGCTGAAATGAACATTCTGCGGGGCATCAATCCAGGTCCTCCAATGTGAACTCCATGAATTCGTTCTCGGCCATGCGGGCCGCGGCCTGGGCCAGTTGGGCGGCACTGAGCGGTCGGGTCCGGGCGGCTTTCAGGCGAATGCGCGCGGCCATCAGCCGGACCAGTTCGGCGCGGGCATAGGTGTTGAGCGCCATGCTCTCCTGGATGTCCTGGGTCGCGCCGATCCGGGTGACGATGTCCTGGACGCGCAGGGCGGCCTGCCGGATGGCGGCGGGGGAATTGCTGCCGTAGAAGGCGGCGCCAAACCCGCTGAGCGAGAGATTGGCATTGGCAAGAAGCGCGGGGTCGATCGTGCCGAGAGCCTCGATGCCGCCGATCCGGGCAAGGTAGAGATTGTAGCGTTCGGGGATGACCGTGACGTAATGCTGGGTCTCCTTGAAGGGCGGTACGCCGCCATATTCGAACACACGGCCAGGCCCGGCGTTATAGGCCGCGAGCGCGTTGACGACGTTGCCGTCGAAGGTGTTGAGCTGGGCCGCGAGGTAGCGCGCGCCGCCTTCGACCTGCAGGTAGGGGCTGTCATAATATTCCGGGTTGATCCCGAGATCGCTCGCGGTGCCCGGCATGATCTGGGTGAGGCCGAAGGCGCCCACGGGCGAGCGTGCGCCGATGGAGAAGCGGCTCTCCTGCCAGATGAGCGCCTGCAGGAGGGCGCGCCATTGCACGACGGAAAGACCGGCCCGCCCGACCCCGGGCCGCCCGTGGGTCTCCTGGGCGACCCGGATGATCAGCTGCTCGATGTTTTCTGCCGCATCCCCGAACATTCCCGCGCCGCCCGGATTGGGATCGACATCGCCCGAGCCGTAGACAGCCGCTGCGGACCGGTCCGGATCGCCGCCGCCCTCGAGATCGGCGACCATGCCCGGCAGTCCCTGGCCGCCGAAGCTCGTCTGCGCGTCGAGGATCGCGCGCAGCGTGGCGAGCTGTTCCCGTTCGATCTCGGTTAGCAACTCTTCGACGGTGAGTTTCTCACGTTGGACGGCGAGGTCGGCGTCCCGGTCGCCCGTCTCGACGATATCGCGGGCCGTTAGCCCGGAATCGTTGGTGGGAACGCCCTGGGCGAGCGCAGCTGCCGGCAGGAGAGCCGCCAAGAGGATATGTGCGACCCTAGACCTCAACGCCGTCTTCCGGGTTTCCGATGGGTGTGAAGATGCAATCCGGCTCGGCGCGGTCGAGCGAGGCGCGGAAGGCGAAACAGTTGGCCTTGGGTTCGCGATATTCGGCGCAGGAAGAGAGAACGCCGAGTGCGGCGAGGAGGATGAGGGGTCGGATCATGAGAGCCTCCAGAAATCGGGACGGTCGCGGTAGTCGGGGCCGACGAGGGCTTCGCCCTTCTCCATGCCGCCGAGGATGGTGAGGAGAGGACCGAGGGCGGAGAGGTCGGCATCGACCACCACGGAGCCGCTGTCGTCGCGGATGAGGGCGAGACGGCTGTCGCTGCCGGTGTTCAAGAGCACGTCGAGCTCCTTCTCGAAGAGGTTCAGCATCGCGTAGTCCGATGCGTGGGCGCGGATGTTCGGGAGCAGGATCTGGGTTGGCACCGCCTCGACGATGGTCTTGCCGGTGCGCGTGCGCTCTAACTGGCTTGCGTATTGTGTCATCATTACCGCGACCGTGTTCTGTTTCCGGGCGGTCACCAGCCAGTTCGAGAGCCGTTCGGCAAAGTATGGGTTGTCGAGCGCTTTCCAGGCCTCGTCGATCACGATGATGGTGGGACGGCGGTCCTCGATCTCCCGCTCGATCCGGCGGAAGAGATAGGAGAGCACCGCCATGCGCTCCTTTTCGCTCTCGCTGTCGAGAATGCCGGTCAGGTCAAACCCCACGACATCGCCGTCAAGCGAGAAGGTGTCCTCGAGGCTCTGGCCGAAGATCCAGCCGAAGCGGCCGTCCTCAGTCCATTCGAGAAGGCGTTGGTGCAGGTCGCCATTGTCGTCGGTCGAGACAAAGAGCGAGGCGAAGTCCTTCCAGTTCCGCAAGGCCGGGTTGGTGGCTGTGGCGTTCTGGCGGACCACCTCCTGGATGCGGTTGGTCTGGGCCGGGGTCAGGGGCTTGTCCGGGCGATAGAGGAGCGAGGCGAGCCAATCCGAGAGCCAGGCCGTGCCGCGCTCATCGATCTCGGTCCAGAGCGGGTTGAGGCCGGTCGCCTGTCCCGCCTTGATCGAGGCATAGCGCCCGCCATTGGCGCGGACGGCCATCTCCATGCCGAGCCGGTAGTCGAAGACGAAGATGCGCGCACCGACCCGCCGTGCTTGTGTCATCAGAAAGGCCGAGAGGACGGATTTGCCTGAACCGGGACGGCCCAGGATCAGGGTGTGGCCGCTGGTGGGTTCTTTCTCGGGCGAGCCTTGCTCGTGGTAGGAGAAACGATAGGCGCTCTGTTCCGGCGTCGGAAAGAGTGTGATCTCCTGGCCCCAGGGCAGCTGGTGTTTCTCCTTGCCGAGTTGTGTCCGGTGCAGCGCCGCGAAATCCGCGAAGTTGCGGTTGGTGACGGCGCTGGCGCGGACGCGTTTCGGCTGGTTGCCCGGATGCTGGCTGAAGTAGTGCGATTTCGCGGCCATCCGCTCGCCAATCATCTTCACGCCCTCGGCGGCCGCGGTGTTCACGATCTCGGCCCCGAGGGTTTGCAACTCCTCGAGGCTGTCGCAGAAGACGGTCACCACCATGTGGTGCTCACCGAAGCTCTGGCGTTTGGCCTCAAGATCATCATGCGCGATGTCGAGTGCCTCTAGGAGCGAGAGGGCGGCGTCTTGCGAGGCCTGCATCTGGCGTTTCTGGCGTTTGATCCGGCCCGCCATCAGGTTCGAATTGATCGGCGTGAAGGAATGGGTGACGATCATGTCGACCGGCAGGTTCAGCATGTCGAACATGGTGCAGGTCGTGCCCTCGGCATATTCTCCGATGGTGAAGCTTTTTCCGAAGCGGTGGCCGACAACGCCACCCGAAAGCTCGAAGTGATCCTCGAGAAACGTCACGCGAGTATTGGCAACGTTGTAGGCCAGAAACCCGTAGCGGTTTGCGGGATAGAGCGGCAGTTCGCGGCCGGTGTTGAGCGCGCCGAGGAACCCGACCAACTCGCCGGAGGCTGCTGAGAGAATGCGGGGTTTGAGTTCCGCCAGGCCGGAGGTGAAAACCCCGACTGCCTCTTTAAGCCGCCGGACCCGTTTCGCGGTCTCCTCCTTAAAACGTTCCGGTGCGGAACGGTTCACGAAGCCGAGGAAGCTTCTGGGCGGTGGGCGCTGGATGATTGTGAGTGTGAGGGTCTTGTCCCGGAGACCTGCCGAGGCCAGCTTTGCGCGCCAGGCATCATCCACCGCCGCCGCGAAGCCGTCCCCCTTGACCGGGAGCAGGTCCGGGGTGATCGACTTCGAGACCTTGTGCACGTAGTAGCTGAACTCGGGTCCCAGCTGCGCGATAATCCGGGCAAAGAGCGCCGTCACCTTGTCGAGATAGGCATCGTCCGTCGTGTAGCTGTTGACCCCGCTGAGACGAATGCATTGGAAGAGTTCGTTGACCCGGGTGCGGACTGTCTGATCATCGACGAGGCTGACATAGGGCAGCATATGCGCGAGGCGTTTCTCGCGGGCATACCAGTCCGGCATGAGGGTGCGTTCATCGACGGTCTCGTCCAGGGCTTCACTATGGCGCATAGCTATCGCCCCCGTGGATGGACCGGTTCCGCGTCGGCGGCGTCTCCTGCAACACCGTCATCATCACGTCGATGAAACGCGGGTCCCAGTCAGCCGCTTTCCAGAGAACCGGATAGAGCACCGCCGCGATGCCCAGGACAACCAGGTGCTGCACCCAGACAAAGAGCAGCACAGAGCCGAAGAGCCAGACCATGGCATACATGATCGGCAGGCCGAGGAGCTTCGGCGGGCGCACAAGGCCCAGAAAGAGCGGCGATCGTTCGGCCACGAGAACCCCCGGTTACGACCCGAAGACGGCGGCAACGATGGTCGGCGCGGCCGCAACACCCGCGATGCCCACCAGCACCCAGAGGGCTTGGCGCAGATCGATGATGTTGAAGAACCAGCTGAGGAATACGCCGAGGACCGCGAGGGTGGCGATGACGACTCCAAGCGGTCCGGTCAGCGCGTCCACGATGCCCTGAAGCAAGCTCTGAATCGGTGAGAGGTCGATGCTCTGGGCCAGGGCCGGTTCTGCCGCAACGATGAGGAAAGCGGCAAGGGTGATCAGGGATTTCGTCAATGGCTTCATGGGGACGCTCCTTCCAGCCGGTTGAAGACGGCCAGCACCCGCTGGACGTGGTTTTGGGTTTCTCGAAACGGGGGTATGCCGGAATGATCGCGCACGGCGTCGGGCCCGGCATTGTAGGCGGCGAGCGCAAGACGAGCATCGCCGAACTCCGTCAACATCAGGGCGAGGTAGCGCGCGGAGCCATCGAGGTTCTGCCGCCAGTTGTTGGGATCAACGCCAAGCGCACGGGCGGTGTCAGGCATCAACTGCCCGAGACCGACCGCCCCGGCATGGGAGACGGCGTTCGGATTGTACGCACTCTCGATCTCTATGTTGGCGCGATAGAGGTGGAGCCAGTCCGTGACGGTGATATCCGCCGCACGGAGCCCAGGGTGGCTCGCGTAGCGCAGTCCGGTCTCCTCGATCGCGGCGAGGATATCCGGGCGTGGTGTGAGCGCGCGAGGGGCCAAGGCCGCGTTGCGCACCCCTTCACGTCCTTCAGCGCGGCTTTCTTCGCCCAAGATGCGCAACTCGTCTGAGGTCGAGCCAACGCCGACCCCGTCATTGTAGTTGCGCGCGAACCGTTCCTGGGCGCGCGACGGCGAAAGAGAGCCGTCCCCCGCCATCACCAGGACCATGTCTGCCGATGCCGGGAAGCCCAGGGAGGAAAAGAAAAGGACGCTAAGCCCGGCTGGCAGCCATCTCTTCGCTGGAGAGCTTGTGAACCGTCCGCTTGCCCTCTTCCAAGGGCACGTCGGCGTGTGAGAAACCGATTCCTTGCAGGAAGGAGATGACCCCGGTGACGGTCTTGATTTCTCGGATCTTGATGTCGTTGCGTGAGGTCCGGGTCCTGGCCGTGACCAGAAGTTTCTCGATCCCGTCGTCGCTGACAGCGCGCATGATCCAGACCCCATGCCAGTTGGGGCCTTTCTTGAAGGCGTCTTCCTTGCAGACAACTTCGACGCGATAGCCGCTGGCGACCAGATCGCGGAATCTGGGTTCGGTGACCACATTCGGGGCTTCTTTTTCTAGGTCCATCACCCGGATCACGTTCTCCAATAGGGCGAATGACCAGGCTTCAGGTGTTGAAGCCAAGTCATACGATGATATAGTATTGACGCACAAGATAAACTTTTGATGCGACAAGCGGATTCTTGCTCAATTAACGAATAGACGGTTCCCATGCATTTGATCAAGAAAATAAGGGGTTTATACGCCTTCAGGTTGTGCGTGTCGATCATGGCACAAGCTATACTTCTGGTCGCGTGCCTGGCAGGCGAAGTCTCCGCCGCGTCCTGTTTGCCGCCGCCCAGGCCCTTCGTGCCGAGCGATTCCGAAGCCGCGCGGGACTATGCTGATCTCATCCGCAGCGACTTTGAAGTCTACATCCGGGACATCCAGAGCTACTTTCGGTGCTTGGAGGAGGAGCGTGTCCGGGCGTTCGAAGAGGCGCGCGAGGTAAGCCAGGACTACGGGCGCTTCCTGGAATTGATGGGCGAGTGATGTGACCGCGATCTTTCCAAAGGGGCGTCGTCTTGTGACATCCGGCCGTATCGGCGGCGTGCAATTCGGAGTCTCTACCATCATGTAAATACCCATTATCCACTTTTTAGATAATCTATAAAGTAGATTAGCCCTGTCACAAGAGGTTTGTGACACGTGGCGAAAACGATCAGGAGTTCGGGACATGAGGCACTTCGCGACGCTTTGATTGCGGCGCGGAAGGTGGCTGGCTTAACGCAGGCGGAGCTCGCTTTGCGTCTGAGATGTCACCAGTCTTTTGTCGCTCGTCTGGAGAGCGGAGAGCGTAGGGTCGATGTGGTTGAGTTGATCGTACTCGCGCGTGCTCTGCAGATCGATGCGGGCACGCTTCTGACGGCGGCCGAGGCGGCGACGGAACTTGATCACCGGATTTAGGACGAGGCGATGGGCAGGTCGCCTCGGGTGGTATGACGAGATTAAGCTCCGCTGGGGCCGAAGGGCAATGATAACAACGGATTGTTATGGGACGCTTCGATGCACGGTCTCTGGTGCAGGTTTGGGGAAGAGGAAAACGTCTTAGTAGTTCACCTGCTCGAACCCGTAATTGCCCTCGTAGTCTCGCCAGTCGACGAAGACCGAGCGGTGATAGATGGAAGGACAATGATCGCCCCAACGTTCCAAGCCGACATGGGCCTCGGGCAACGCCGCAACTGACGAACGAGACCAGGAAAAATCGCCCTGGACTCCATAGGTTCCGAGCAGGACGGTATCGGCCCGATTGCAACCGCTGTCTCGGGACTCGTGTTGGCGCGCGTAGCGCACATCGTAGACTCGGATCGACCGGACGAAGTTGAACTCCGGTCCACTCATGTCGATGTCGGCGCGGTCCTGGATTAGATGTAATGCGAACCCGTCAGGATGGGGTAGGGGGTCGACACCTTTCGACCGCAGGACGGCGGGCAAGAGGGCGCCAGCGTTCTCGGGATCAGATTCTGCGAGGCTCTGGGGCAGGGGAGAAGCGTTGGAGAAGAGGATGTCAAAGACACGCGGAGTGCGACCGGGATCGTCTACAGGTTCGAAGGAGGCCCCCATGGGACAGCGCCAAATCTGCAATGGAGGCTCGACAGGCCAGGGCGTAATCCGGCGGATGAACTCTATACGCGCCCTCGTGCAGGGTTCTGACGCTGGCCAGCCGCCGGAGAGGCAGAGCAGGATGGCGCAATCTATCGGGTAGGTCTGAGCCGACGCTTTGGTCGAGCCGCCGAAGAGGGAAGCCGTGCTCACAATCGATGCGAAGATGAAATGACGAAGAAAACTGCGCATTAGGAGGATCTCAGTCGGCTGATATGCGTATGTTATGTTCGTCAATAGTATACTATTGTAAGAATGTCAATGTCGCGGAATTTGTTTCTGGCCGTTTCAGGTTTAGGGCAGGTCCGGTGAGATCGATCGCCCGCGTGATAACCTTTCAAGGAGATCTGTGACTGCATCGTTGGCTACTGCCTTCGCGGCAGTGAGCATGTCCGTGCTCAGAGGTGGATCGATTTGATCAACCGCGCGCTCGAGGCCGAGCCATAGTATGGACAGCTCTGATGTGTTCCATTGATAGACCCAGCCAACAGTTTGGCCTTCGGGGCTGCGGATGAGTCGAGCGACCGGAGCCGCTTCTTCCTTGTCAATACTCACTGGTTCTTGATCGCCTTCACTTTGTACAATTTGTCTGTCGGGTGGGCCGCCGCGTTTGTTTGGCAGTTCAGGGCAAACTCAATCCCATTCCGGTGAAAGAGGCGGCACCGACAGAGCCGATGCCGCCAAGGTTTCGCCCACAGGGAGGTGGTAGAGGGCGAAAATCAATGATATCAATACATTGCAAGAATTCGCATAATCCGTCTTATGCTAATTATATCTTAGTCCTTCAGAGCTTGCTGGTCAGTTCCGGCACGGCCTCGAAGAGGTCGGCGACGAGGCCGAAGTCGGCGATCTGGAAGATCGGGGCGTCTTCGTCCTTGTTGATTGCGACGATGATCTTGGAGTCCTTCATGCCGGCGAGGTGCTGGATCGCGCCCGAGATGCCCACGGCGACATAGAGGTCCGGTGCCACGACCTTGCCGGTCTGGCCGACCTGCCAGTCGTTCGGAGCAAAGCCCGAATCCACAGCCGCGCGTGAGGCGCCGACAGCGGCGCCGAGTTTGTCGGCGAGGGCTTCGATCAGCGTAAAATCCTCTTCCGAGCCGACGCCGCGGCCGCCGGAGACGACGATGCCGGCCGAAGTCAGCTCGGGGCGGTCGGAGGCGGCGACCTTGTCCTCGACCCAGGACGAGAGCTCCGAGGCGGCGCCGTCGATGGTTTCGACCGGAGCCGAGTTGCCGGTGCCAGCGGCCTCGAAGGTCGAGGTGCGGAAGGAGATGACCTTCTTGGCATCCTTGGACTTCATAGTCTGGATCGCGTTGCCAGCATAGACCGGGCGTTCGAAGGTATCGGTGTCGACAACGCCCGACACGTCCGAGATCACCATCACTTCCAGTAGGGCCGCAACACGCGGCATGATGTTTTTGGCGTCTAGCGTGGCGGGGGCAACGATATGGTCATAGCTCCCCGCCAGCGATACGATCTGCGCCGCCGCCGGTTCGGCCAGACGATGACTAAGGGAGGCATCCTCGGCCACCAGGACCTTGGACACACCGTCGGTTTTGGCCGCCGCATCGCCCGCCGCCGCGGCGGAGGCCCCCGCGCACAGCACCGTCACATCGCCAAGCGCCTTGGCCGCGGTCACCGCCTTGGCGGTTGCATCCACGCTGAGTTCGCCATTGTTCACTTCGGCCAGAAGAAGAACAGCCATTACACGACCCGCCTTTCCTTGAGTTTCGCCACCAGTTCGTCAACCGAGCCCACCATCTCACTGGCCTGGCGTTTCGCCGGCTCGGTGGTCGTGATGACCGTCAGGCGCGGGGTGACATCGACGCCGTAATCGGCAGCGGTCTTCTCCTCCAGCGGCTTGTTCTTGGCCTTCATGATGTTGGGCAGGCTAGCATAGCGTGGCTCGTTCAGGCGCAAATCGGCGGTAACGATCGCCGGCAGCTTGACCTTGATCGTCTGCAACCCACCATCAATCTCCCACGTTACGGTCACGCTGTCGCCGTCGATCCCGACTTCGCTGGCAAAGGTCGCCTGCGACCAGCCCAGCAGGGCGGCCAGCATCTGACCGGTGGCATTCATGTCGTTATCGATCGCCTGTTTGCCGACAATCACCAGCCCGGGCTGTTCCGCGTCGATCACACCCTTCAGGATCTTGGCCACGGCCAGCGGTTCGATATCGGTATGAGGCTCATCGGCCGCGACCACTAGGATCGCCCGGTCGGCGCCCATGGCCAGACCCGTGCGCAGCGTCTCCTGCGCCTGTTTCACGCCGATCGACACGACGATCACCTCGTCCGCCTTGCCCGATTCCTTTAGCCGGATCGCTTCCTCGACCGCGATCTCGTCAAACGGGTTCATCGACATCTTCACATTCGCAAGATCGACACCGCTTTTGTCCGCCTTCACGCGAATCTTTACGTTGTAGTCGATCACGCTTTTTTACAGGCACAATGATCCGCATATATACCCTTATCGCTGTTATATTTTTCCTACATGGCAAGCCAAGGTATTCCGCGTGAGAAACGACCACGGTCAAATCAGCGAAATTGAATATGGCAGGCGGATCGCATGGCGCATGTTTCCCTTGTCGTCAGGTACGAACATCGAAAGGGATTCGCTAAAGGATGCGTGTTCCGTGATGCTGCGCACGGTTCGCGATGGCCATCGTTCTGCGGCCTCATAGGCCACCTCGAACTCCGGGTTGGTCCCGCGAAGTGCGGCATAGGCAGAGATATCCTGCATCGAAATGTCGATCGCCTTGCCTCCCGCCGTTTCCAATGCACTCAAGACCGAGACAATTGCGAACAACGACACCTGTGCCCCAAGTATGTCGGAGGCCGAAATCCCAAGCTTGACCGGGCGAACGCCGCTTTTGGTTTGTGCCATCAGGCCGGACATGCCCTGGATCACGGTGTCATAGGCCCCGCGGCCGGGATAGGCACTGTCTGCGCCGAAACCGGACACGCTGCAGGTCAGCAGGCGCGGGTTCACGTCCCGAAGCTCGGCAGCCGATAGTCCGAGTTTCGCGAGCACGCCCGGCCGCATGTTTTCGATCAACACATGGCTGTTTCGGATCTCTCCCTTGAGCCAGGCCATGTCCGCAGGATCGCGAAGATCTCGCCGTTCGAACCGCTTTCCGGTGTTGGAGATGGTAAAATAGTGGCTGACACCATCGACAACCGGCTCCCAGGTCCTGCCTGCGTCGCCTGAGGGTGGCTCGATCTTCAGAACCTCCGCCCCAAGCGCCGCGAGGTGGCGGCAAGCGAGCGGAGCCGTCGTGAATTGACCGAGCTCGATCACGCGCAAACCGGCAAGCGGTTTTTCAGGGTCCAGCCTCAGGGGACGGAACGAGGACGGAGTGCGGTAACCTTCAGTGATGCGGAAGAGCGAAATACTCTGTGTCGCATCTGACTGGCGCCGGTGCGCTTCTACAAAAGGTCGTTGCCGGTGCCGAAAATTCGCATCCTCGAACAGCTCGTCGAGTCCGAGGATCGGACCGGCCGGTATCGAGGCCCCGTCCATCAGTTTGGCACATTCTCCGGTTGTCAGAGTGCGGGTCCACCGGGCCAAGTGTGCATCGATGGTCTCGCGCAGAGCAATGCGGTTGGTCTGAACAGCGAACCGAGGATCATTCAGTTCGGGCTGTCCGCTGAGGTCGCGAAGACGTTGCCACTGGTCGTCCTTGCTGGTGCAGATCAGAATCCAGCCGTCCGATGTCGGATAGCTGTTCCACGGGGCGGATGACGGATGCCGATTGCCAATCCGGGTTGGGGTCGCGCCTTGCAGGGCGGACGGCAGATAGGTGGTCAAGGCGTTCAGGGCGCTCAGAAACCGCGAGGTCACGATCTTGCGTCTCCCATCGCCGGGCCGGGCCGCGATCATTGCAGACAGAGTGGCGGATGCGGCGTAGAGCGCGGTCGAAACCGCGATGAACGGAACCTTGCTGCGCGTCGGAGCGGCTCCTGGAAAGCCTGTCGTCTCGGTCAGCGCGGCGGCTGCCTGCATCTGGTATTCGGTCAACGGCTGTTGCGAAGGCCCGAGCAAGTCCCGGCCGCCTGCTATGTCGCACAGGACGGCGGATCGCTGCGCATCGATCCAGGCGACCATATCCTGCGGCAGCGCGTCTGAGGAATAGGCCAGGACGCCGGCCGGCGCCGGTTTCTCGTCGGGCCTGACCCGGCGCACGGCCGCGCCCGCCTTTGACATCAAGTCGGCGTAGATGCGCAGTTCAGGCGTGTCGCCCAGAACCGAGACGGTCATCCGCTCTTCGGCGCGCGACATTCAGAATGCTGCCTTCGAGGTCAGCTCGCGACCGTGGATCAGCGACAGGATTCCCATCGTGCCGTCGGGCACCTGGAATATCCGCGCATCACGCCACATCTGTTCAATGCCAAGCTCGGTCGTGATTCCGAGTGCACCATGCAACTGCATCGCTAGGTCGATGGCGCGGTTGGCATTGGCTGTCGCGAATTTCTTTGCCATGGCAGAAGTGCCGTTGGCGCGCCGATCCCTGTCCATTGCATGCAGCGCGCTCAGGCACAGCAGCCGACCGCTCTCAATCAGGGTTTCGATTTCGGAAAGATCTTGCTGGATTAACTGCATTTGCGACAGAAGCCGGCCGAACTGTTGCCGGGTGCCGCAATGCTCGCGCGCCATGTCGAAGGCCCGCCGCGCGATCGACAGGGCGCTGAGTCCCAGCAGCGGACGGTTGCCGTTCCAGACCAGTGTCATGAACCGGCCCGCATCGCCCGGCTCGCCGATGGCGTTGCCTTCAGGCACTTCCACGCCATCAAGGCTGACCTCGCTGAGGTGTCCCTGGCGCAAACCGGTAAGCGGGATTTCGGTAACCTCGACGCCGGGCGTGTTGCGCTCAACGAGAACACGGTGGTTGCGTGGCTTGCCGCGCTCGTCCACCCCCGACGTGCAGGTCACGACGAAGACATCCGCAACCGAAGCGTTCGTTATCCACATTTTCCGGCCCGTGATGCGCAGCATCCCTCTGTCCTGTTCGAGCCGGGTGCTTATCGCGTTCGAGTTCGATCCGGCATTGGCCTCGGACGTGGCCGTGCAAGCGATTTTTCGGCCCGCGATGAGGTCAGGCACATGTGCGGCGCGCAATTCCGGGGTCGCACCCGTGCTGATCCGGGTGGTCGAGCCGTCATGCGAAATTAAGGACAGCCCGATGACGGGCGGCAGCTGCTCCATAATAAGGCCATAGTCCACCATGGTCAT
Organism: Sulfitobacter sp. PR48; assembly: GCF_028807335.1. Classification (NCBI taxonomy): domain Bacteria; kingdom Pseudomonadati; phylum Pseudomonadota; class Alphaproteobacteria; order Rhodobacterales; family Roseobacteraceae; genus Sulfitobacter; species Sulfitobacter sp. PR48. Next base: position 35,510 of record NZ_JARAMM010000025.1, read on the forward strand.
GCCGCTACCGCCCTGCTCGGCCGGCAGGCGCATCGCGGTGATCCCGAAATCGGACAGATAGCCATAGACTTCTTGCATCGCAGCCTTTGACAGTGGCTGGTCCTGCGGCTCTCTGGCGAGCAGCGGCGTCAGGGTCTCTTCCGTCATCCGACGAGCCGCATCCCGGATCATCCGTTGATCTTCCGTCAGGTCGAAATCCATAAATTGCCCTCCCTCCGGCACCATCTCCTAGTTGGACCAGACATATTTGGAACGCGCGCGGCATCGCAATTGAGTTAACCTGACCCCGGTTTGATATTTTTTCAGGCAACGAACTGAGGTTTCGTCGACTATGTCTCATTGGACACCGCAAGTTATCCGTACAATTTACGGGTGCGGCGGCTTAGAACAGAGCTCAGCGGTCATACGGCATTCTGGAGATATTTAATGGAGATAACGGCTTCGCACGGCGCGCTGCTCTCAGGTTTTGTAGCAGATCTAGAATATGACAATTTGCCCGAATCTGTGGTCAGGATGATTCGGGATCTTGCGGTCGACTGGTATGGCTCGGCTGTTGCTGGGCATGCCGCAAGGCCCGTCCAGGCGCTTGAAGCCGTCTGCGGCACGCTCGTGTCTGGCAAATCCGAAAGCACTGTCCTGTCGTCGGGCAACCGCGCCAGCGCCTATGCGGCAGCGATGATCAACGCAGCGTCGAGCCACGTGGTTGAACAAGACGACGTTCACAATGGTGCCGTGTTTCACCCCGCAGCAGTGGTGTTCCCCGCGGTTTTCGCGTTGGCCGAGGCCCGCAACCTGAACGGCCCTGCGATCATCGAGGCCGCAGTCTGCGGTTATGAGGTCGGCATCCGTGTCGGCGAGTTCCTGGGCCGCTCGCATTACGTTCACTTCCACACGACAGGTACGGCGGGAACGTTGGCCTGTGCCGCTGCTGTCGCGAAACTCCTGAAGCTGGACGCGCGGCAGGTGCTGCACGCATTCGGCACCGCAGGGACACAGGCGGCAGGCCTGTGGGAGTTTCTCGCCGATGCGGCGGATTCCAAGCAGGTGCACACCGCCGGAGCGACTGCGAACGGGATGTTCGCGGCTTTCCTAGCCCAACAGGGCGTGACAGGAGCGGCGCGCATCTTCGACGGACCGCATGGCATGGCCGCGGCGCTGTCGCAGGATGCCGATCCCGCGCGCCTATCTGCCGGGCTCGGGAGCCGCTGGGCCACGCTTGAGATGTCGTACAAATGGCATGCCTCGTGCCGTCATACCCATCCCGCGGCGGATGCTCTCGCCGAGGTGCTGTCGCGCGAGGCATTGCTGGCCGACGATATCGAGAAGGTTATCGCCCTGGTGCACCAAGGTGCCATCGACGTGTTGGGGGCGGTGCGGGTGCCTGAGAGCGTACATCAGGCGAAGTTCTCCATGGGAACCGTGCTGGGGCTGATTGCGGTGCATGGAAAGGCCGGAGTTCTGGAGTTCGACAGCCACGCGTTGAGCGATCCTGCGGTCGCGGCATTCCGTGACCGGGTCGAGATGCAGTTCGACCCTGAGGTCGATGTTGCCTACCCGTCGCGTTGGCTGGGGCGGGTGACGGTTCATACGCGCGACGGCCGAGTGCTGCGCGGCGCGATCGACGATCCGAAGGGCGACCCCGGCAATCCGCTTGGTTGGGATGAACTGCTCGCAAAGGCGGAATCTCTCTGTCGTTACGAGATAGCGTCAAACGCGGCCGTCGATACGCGGCTCGCCTGGCTGAAGCGACTTGAAGCGCTGCCCGAACTCTCGGGCGCTGCCACGCTATTCCGGCCGGTCGGGGGTTAGAGCGGTCGGCACGCCTCCGGGGCGCGGATCAGGTGGAGCGTTTCAGGCGGATCGATTGGGAAAAGCGGCTGCCAACATAGAACGAAACGCTGATCTCGAAAAGCTCTCCAGCATCGGACCAGTAGCTCCGGCGCTCGACCAACGCCGGAGACCCCGGGGCACAATTCAGCGCCATAGCATAAGCCGTGGGCATGGCATTGGCCGAGATATTGCGTTCGACCTCGGCGATGTTTAGCCCATATTGTTCGGACAATTTTTGGTAGATCGCATGGACAACCTGCCCGATCTCGCTTCTGATGCCGATATACGGTTCTGCGATGAAGACATCCGTCCAGGCGATCGGGAACTCGTCATGCGTGGATTGGCGCAAGCCCGCCACCCTCAGCCATCGGCTGCCGACAGCGACGCCCAGATCCTGGGCGAGCTGCTCGTGGATGACAATGACGTTTTCCTGTTTAACGTGAAGCTGTGCGCGATGCGCGTAATTGGTCAGGTTGTCTATAGAATCAATGCGATAGACGTAGTCGTCCGGGGGAGTGAGCGCGGTGACGACGCTTCCCGATCCGGCATGTCGCGACAGCATGCCCGCTTCTTGCAGGCCCCGCAGTGCCTCGCGCACGGTATGCCGACCAACCCGATAGCGCTCGCAAAGCTCATATTCCGTCGGAAACTTGCTACCCACGGGATAACGCCCTTCGGCCAGCTCATTCAACAGGGTCTCGCGGAGCTGCTGATAGCGGGGGATGCGTGAGCGTTGGGTCTGTTCCATAAAGGGAATCTAATTGTCCGAACATGCGCATGCAAGAGGATAAAAAGAAATTGACACCCGCCGCCGTGACCTATAATTGTCCGGACAGCTTGTAAAATGTTCGGACAAAATCGACGCGACATGGTCGATCATGACGGCAGCACGAGCTCTTTGACGCGGATCGCGCCTGCGGCCGCGATGGAGGTAGCAAAGAACTGCGGGCAACAGGGAGGACCCTCATGAAGTCACATCGCACAACCCGCCGCGAGTTTGTCGCGCTGAGCGCAGGCGCGGCTGGCGTTCTGGCCATGCCGTCTCTGGCCCGCGCCCAGACCGAGCAGCACATAAAGATCGCCTACAATCTACCCGCGCATCATGCCAGCGGCACCTATTTTGAGGTGCTTGCCGAGCAGATCGCCAAGCGCACGGCCGAGACCTCGATCAAGCTGGAACCGCAGACCTTTCCGGACGGCCAGCTTTATAACGACGCCCAGCTGCCCGACGCGATTTCGACCGGCGCGGCGCATATCGGCCAGGTGAATATCGGCTTCATCGCCGGTGCCGATGCCGAGATTCTGCGGATCTGGGCGATGCCGTTCCTTTACGAGACTTGGGAAGCCGAATGGGCTGCCGAGGACAGCGAGGTGATCACCGGCACCTTCGCCCGTCAGCTCGCGAAATACGACCATGCCATGCTTAGTTGGTTGTCGTATGGCACGGTCGAAATTTACACCGACGCGCCGGTGCGTTTGCCTGAGGATCTCAAGGGGCTCAAGCTGCGAGCTTTCGGGCTCGATGCGACGCAGCTGCTGTCGACGCTAGGCGCATCACCTGTCACTATGAGTTCGCAGGAAATCTATCAAGCCCTGCAGCGCGGGACGATCGATGGCTGCATGACAGGGCCGTCGTCGGTGCTCGGTCGCAAGCTGTATGAGGTGACGAAATACGGCACGAACGCCGCGATGATCCGCCTGCCCTGGGTCTGCTCGGCATCGGCCATGTGGTGGGACACGCTGCCGAAAGACGTGCGTGCGGCCGTCTCGGCTGCGGCGATGGTCGCCAAGGAAGCCTCGCGGGAGCAATGCCGCGCCGACAATGAACAAGTCGCCGAGGAACTGCGCGCGAAGGGCATGGAGATCACGGATCCCTCTCCTGAAGAACGTCAGGCTTGGGCCGCCGCGTCCAAGCCGGTGCTCAATGATTACCTTGCCAAGAACGGTGCGGAGGGCGAAGCGATTCTCTCGGCGGTCGCCGAGGCGAACGCAGCCCATCCGGTTGGCTGATCCAAGCCCCGCCTTCGATCCTGGCGAAGTTGCGCGCGGGGGCGGGCCAGATCGGCCCGCCCAAACTTTCCCGATACCAAAGGCTTAACATGAGACCGATCCTATCGACTGTATCTGCGATACAAGTCGCCGTGCTCTATGCGGCGGCGGCGGCCCTGGCAGCACTTCCGGCGATCACCTTTTACGACGTTCTGGTGAGATACGTGTTTCACACGCCAACGATCTGGGCGACGGAAATATCGATCTACCTGCTTCAGTTCCTTGTTTTTATGACTCCGGGAGCGCTGTTGCTTGACGGGAATCACCTGCGGGTGACGTTCTGGATCGAAAGCCGTATCGGCCTGACTCGCCGGGTGACGGAGTGCATCGCGGCCCTTACCATACTGCCCTACGCTGGGGTGTTAACCTGGTTTGGCGCAGCATATACGATCCGCGCTTTCGAACGCGGAATGCTCTCGCCCACGCTCCTACAGGTGCCGCTGTGGATGGTCTACGTAATTGTTCCGGCCGGGGGTGCCCTGCTGGTGCTTGCAGTGGCGCAGCGCTGCTATGGCATCATTTGCTCCGAACATGGCAGCGAGGCAACTAGATGATTTCGGGTTCGATCATTCTTGTGCTAATCGGGGTTCTTCTGGTGTGCCTAATAGCAGGGGTCCCTATCGCCTTCTCCCTGGGGCTCGCCGGCGCGACGACTATCGTGGTTGCTGCCGGAATACCTTTTCTCATTCAGGTGCCGCTGACATTGCAGCGTGCCCTAGCTGACCCGGTTATCCTGGCCATTCCGATGTACATCCTGATGGGCGAGATTCTCTATCAAGGCCGTGTCGGACAGCAGCTATTTAACGTTGCGAATGCCTGGGTGGGGCGCCTGCGCGGTGGCACCGGGGTATCGGCCGTGACGGCCTTCACTTTTTTCGCGGCGATCGTCGGTTCATCCATGGCCTCAGTGCTGACAATCGGTCGTGTGGCTTTGCCGGAAATGGAGAAGGTCGGCTACCCGAAACGGCTGCAATACGGCCTGACTGTCGTTGGAGGATCGCTGGGGATTCTCATTCCTCCCTCGATTCCCCTCATCCTTTATGCATCTCTTGCCGAGGCGTCGCCCTCTGAGCTGTTCCTCGCGGGGATTGTTCCTGGGCTGATCATCGCCGGGCTGCTCTCGATTTGGGTCATCTTGGTTGCGCCGAAAGAAGGCTCGGCGAAAGTCGACCGGTGGTCGGCGCGGGATGCCCTTAGCATCACTTTCGGCGCGCTCCCCGACCTAGCTCTTCCGGCGATTGTACTTGGCGGTATCTATGCCGGGATATACACCCCAACCGAAGCTGCTGGGATCGGTGTCGTCTTGGCTCTTTTTCTGACGGTGGTTCTGCGTCGCAGCCTCAGTTTAGAAGAACTGCCTGATGTTCTGATCAGCGCGACGCGCCACTCGGCGGGTTTGCTAGCCATAGTCGTCGGGGCACTGGTGCTGGGTTCGGCGCTGACCCTGATCGGGCTGCCGCAGTACCTTTCGAATTGGATCATGGACTCCGGGGTTCCAGTCTGGGCCGTTCTGTTGATCATGAACGTCATATGGCTCGTGCTGGGCTGCTTCCTCGAGGTGATTTCGATCATCCTGATAACCGTGCCAGTCTTCGTGCCAATCGCTCTCGCTTACGGGCTCGACCCCGTCTGGTTCGGGATCATGATGGTCATCAATATGGAGATGGCGGTGATTACCCCCCCGCTTGGTATGAATCTATTCGCGCTCAAATCGATCCTGCCGGACGAAAGGATCGAGGTCATTGTCCGCGCGGCGATTCCATCTCTAATCGTGGTGCTGATGGTTCTGGCGCTGGTCTGGCTGGTCCCCGACATCGTGTTGTTCCTGCCGGGCCGCTGAATACGGGCCCACGAAAAAGAGGTAACAAAAAGGCTGGCCGCGCCACATGCGGCCAGCGCTTTCATGAACAAGGCACATCATGGCAAGTCACATCCCCTTTGAAAATCCGCTGCTCCAGTTCCTCGGCGTCCAGCTCATCCGCTGGGAGCGAGGCGAGGCGGAGTTCCATCTTGCGATTACGGATTACCATTTGAACCGCCAGGGCAACCTTCAGGGAGGGGTCATCGCGACCTTGCTGGACGTTGCCTGCGGGTATAGCGGGTTGGATCCATCCCACAGCGTTGCAATTGAAAACTCGGCAAGCGTGACCCTCAACGTTAGCTTCGTGAACAAGGTCAGCACAGGCCGTCTAATTGCACGAGGAAATCTTACACGAACGGGTAAGAGACTGTATTTCGCGACAGGCGAGGTAACCTGCGAAGATGGCCAACTCATCGCCACAGCACAGGGCGCTTTTAGGATCTTTCGGAGCCAGATCATCTCGCATGGTGCGGACTGATGGAAAAAAGGTTGGCAATGGAGAACCTTCCGCCACTTAACCCACTTCGTGCCTTTGAGGCTGCCGCCCGACACAAATCCATGCGGAAGGCAGCTGAAGAATTATTTGTGACGCCAGGGGCTATAAGTCGGCAAGTAAAGGCGCTCGAAACCTTTCTCGGGCATATCCTTTTCCACCGCCTACCGAGTGAGATTTCTCTCACAGCTGAAGGAGACCAATATTTCGAATCTATCACTCTACACCTAAACGAGATTGCCCATGCAACGAAGATGTTGGTTGGAGGTAAACTGCAAGAAATCGTTCATCTACGGGTCTATACCACTTTTGCCGGGCAATGGCTGATTCCCCGTCTGTCATCTTTCGCGGAGGCTTATCCGGAGATCGAGATTCGCATGTCAACCTCTGTCGAGGCAGTGGATTTCGAGCGCGAAAGCGTGGATGCCGCGATCAGGCTTGGGGATGGCAGATTTCCGGGGCTCGAAACCATCCGGTTGGTCGAGAACAATCTTGCTCCGCTTTGCACGCCGAAATATGCTGACCAGGTGGCGTTGTGCTCTGCACGGGATCTAATTCGAACACGGCGACTGCATTCGATGGCACGGCCCGAGGACTGGCGAAGCTGGATAGAGACTGCGGGCATGGCCGGGCAGATCGACTGGTACGCTGGGCCAAAATACGCAAGCTCGATGCTAGTGGCGCAGGCTGTACTGGATCACCAGGGCATCATGTTGGCACAGAAAAGTCTCTTTGAGCGCGAACTCGCCGCCGGGCTTATGGTGCAACCTTTCGGACCGACCGTGGACCGCGAGGATTTTACATACTATCTTGTATATCCACGCAATCGACTTCGGAACGTCGCTTTGCGCCGGTTCCAGTGCTGGCTAGAGGCAGAATGCCACTCGGCACGCAGCCCGAAGGCCTCCATTGCAGCGGTAGACCGTGTGCACGCACTACCCTAGCTGTTCAGCGCTTGCAACTGGTGAGCCGAATTTTGGGTATCCAAATTTTGGAAACGTTTTCGCAAAGCGTTAACTGCCACTTGACTTTCATTCAGCTGCGACAAGAGCCCGGTGGTTATTTACACCTGTTGGCGCGGTTTGAGCCATCGCCCGGCGCGGGGAACTTTTGTCGCGTGCAGCGGGTCGGGTGATTGCGGTGGTTAGGTGCAGGGCGAAGCCTGCCGGGGTCTGATAGCCGAGGGCCGAAGGGGGCCTTGCGGTGTTGTAGTCTGTGACCCTGGCTCGGATTTGATTGCGACGAATGACATCGTTGGATGGGTCGCGGCTTCGGCAATGGCCTCCGCATCACGGTCGTCGTTTTTGTGAACCTTCATATAAGGCCGGACATACAGAGGCGACATCAACCGAGGTTCATGCCCCTTCTGAAGGCAGAAGCGCCCGATGCGATGCGCCCCGCCGCAGGCTTCCACCGCAACGATGCAGCGCAGGAGCGTGTCAAGAATGTCCAGCAGCCGATGCCGCTAGAGGCGTTGGCGAAACACGAGCGCTCCCGCTTCATCCAGCCCGGCAAGACTGCAAACAGTCTTGCCCAAATCAATGCCCAGAACCTTGATGTCCATCAGATGCTCCTCTCTCCACCTATGCCCGCCACGGTAGCAGCGGGTTGGTGGGAAGGCAGTTCATCCCATTAGGTCAAATCAACACGCTACCGCATTACAAAGGGGTTAGCAGGCGTCTCTCCCCACGAAAGCCAGACGGTTTTTGTTTCAAGATACTGGTTGATACCTTCAGTCCCACTTTCGCGACCTATCCCCGAATTCTTGATCCCGCCGAACGGCGCCAGGAAGCTGACTGCACGATAAGTGTTGACCCAGACCGTGCCTGCCTGAAGCCGCTTTGGTGCTTCAAACGCGCGCTCGAAGCTGTTGGTCCAGATGCCGGCGGCTAGCCCATAATCAGTATCGTTTGCAATACGATACGCGTCTTCGTCGTCGCGGAATGGTATGATAGAGACAACCGGGCCAAAAACTTCTTCCTGAGCGATACGCATGGAGTTGTCAACATTTCCAAAAACCGTAGGTTCAATGAACCAACCATTGCCGCATTCGGGTCGTTGAGCAGCTACCCCGCCAAGTAGACACTGCGCACCCTCATTTTTGGCAATGTCGATGTAGGACAAAATTCTTTCATATTGAGGGCGTGTGGTGACGGGACCAACCTGCGTCGTGGGCAGCATCGGATCACCCATGCGCGCGCTTCTGGCCAATTCGATGAAGCTTTCAGTGAACTCTTTCAGTATGCTCTCATGGACAAGAAGACGCGATCCCGCGATACAGGTCTGGCCAGTTGCAGCGAAGATCCCCGAGACTGCCCCCGAAACTGCGGATGACAAATCCGCGTCGGCAAAAACGATCTGGGCAGATTTGCCACCCAACTCCAGTGTCAACCGCTTAAAGGTTTGTGCCGAGGCCTCTACGATTCGGCTCCCGGTTGACTCGCCACCAGTGAAGGCCACTTTGTTGATTTTGGGGTGGCGAATCAAAGGATCACCTACATCGGCGCCAAAGCCAGTCACGACATTGACTACACCAGGCGGGAAGCCCGCCTCCTCGACTAGGGCCGCGAATTCCAGCATAGACGCCGAAGTGTATTCGGACGGCTTAACGACTAGAGTGCAGCCCGCCGCCAGCGCCGGGGCAAGCTTCCATGCCGTAAGCATCAAGGGAGAATTCCAGGGAGTGATCGCAGCCACTACTCCCACCGGTTCGCGACGCGTATAGGTGAACATTTTCGGCTTGTCGATCGGTGGGACAGAACCATTGATCTTGTCAGCCAAACCTGCGTAGAAATAAAGCCACTGTGGTAGGTAGCGAAGCTGGGCAGACATCTCAGCAAAAAGCTTCCCGTTGTCGCGAACCTCGATTGCGGCGAGTTTGTCGGCGTCACGATTGATGAGATCACCCAAGCGGCGCAAAAGATGGCCGCGCTGTGTAGCTGTCAAGTTGGGCCATGCTCCAGTGCGCAGCGCTTTGTGGGCTGCCTCCACCGCCACATTCACATCTTCAGGGCCGCACTTCGGGATGCGAGCCCAAACCTCGCCCGTGAAGGGGTTTCTGGTTTCGAAATGTTCACCCGAAGCGCTATCGTGCCATTCGTTTTCAATAAAGATTTTGTAGGTGGTAGTGTCTGCGGGCATGCTCTTTTTCCTTAATCATTGGCAGTCGCTGCGATTGAACACGCGAACAGCCGGTTCGTATCGTCGGGTATTGGAAGATGTTTCATCCGTCGCAGTCAGACCAGTCTTTGCCACACGGCGCCCAAAGGAACGAAAGAGTATAGAAGAAATTCGGCCTCACCGAAGAGGTCGTCGCAATTTGGGGGCCGAAGAGGGCCAAACCTTTAACACATACTGATAACGCGAGACCACAAACTTAGGATTGTTCAAAGCCAAGCTAACGATTTCGTTCGCTTACACTGGGCCCTGAAAGGCCACTAGCCCAAGCACCGAACTATTTCATTGCCACCTCCCAAACAGGCCTAGAAGCATTTTGAAGGCCGATTTAGTGGAAGACTTTACTGCCAAAGGGGTTGAATGTGCACGTCACAAATTATCAATGCAACAGTTACGAAAACTCAACGAATAGGCTCCATGAGCTACTTGGCCTGCTGCCGGTTCCGTGGACACAGAGTTAGGTTTGCACAGCGCTTTCCTCAAATGCCATAGGGCTGAGATAGCCCAATTTCGGTAAGCGGTGTCTGCGCCTCACACTTGTTCAGCTTGATGTGGTGAAGTTCCAGGGAAGCAGCTGGTCGGTCCTGCTGGCCGGGTGACCGGCCGAGATCGCCTCGAGGGTAGCTTTCAGATAGGCGAAGGGCTCGACGGCGTTGATCTTTGCCGTCGCGATCAGTGAGGCGATGCGGGCCCAGGTTCGGCCGCCTTCATCATGTCCGGCGAAGAGCGCATTCTTTCGCGTCAGGGCAATCGGACGGATCAAGTTCTCGATGGAATTGGAGTCGATCTCGACGCGGCCATCGTGAAGGAAGGTTTGCAGACCGCCCCACTGGCGATGGATATAGGTCAGCTTCTCACCCAGCCGTGACTTGGCCGAGACACGCAGGCGCTGTGCCTGCAGCCAGTCGCCGAACTCGGCGACGATAGGTGCGCTGCGGGCTTGGCGGGCGGAGAGACGCTGACCGGGGCCCATGCCACGGCTCTCGGCCTCGATGCGGTAGAGTTCGGCGATCCGGCGCAAGCCCTCGGCGGCGATCTCCGAGCCGTCGCGGTCGAAGACTTCCTTCAGCTTCCGACGCGCATGGGCCCAACAATGGGCAACCGTAATCGGCGCGCCGCCCTTGCGGGAGGGGCGCGTCAGCCGGTCATAACCGGTGTAGCCGTCGAGCTGCAGGATACCATCGAAGCCCTGCAGGATCTGTTCGGCATGGGCACCGGCACGGCCGGGTTGGTAGGTGAAGACGACCCCGGGCGGGTCATCGCCACCCCATCCTCGATCATCTCGAGCCAGGGCCCAGAGGTAGCCGGTCTTGGTCCGGCCCCGGCCGGGGTCGAGAACAGGCGCCGTCGCTTCGTCCATGAAGAGTTTGGCCGATCTCTTCAGGTGCTCGGAAAGCCGATCAACGACAGGGCCGAGGTGGAACGCGGCTGTCCCGGCCCAATCCGCGAGGGTGCTGCGGTCGATCTGGATGCCGGAGCGCGCGAGGTGAGGTGCTCCCCATTCCCTGGACAGGATCTGGCGCTTTTTGAAGACAGACTGCAGCTATGCCTCCTGTTGTAACCTCGCAACAACTCTCATCGCCTCACGATGATTGTCCACGGATCCTAGGTTGCATGAAAAAAACTGTGAGCATGGCTGATGAATTGTCGCTTGGCACGCGCGTGACGCCGAATCTACAAAAGTGCCTCAACAGAAGGGAAGATTTGATGTTCTTTATGGTCGAAATCGACATTTCCATTCCAAACACCATCGGAAATGATGAACTGAAGCAGCTTCAGACGGCAGAGGCCGCACTGGCAAAGAGTTATCAGACCAGCGGCCAGTGGATTGGCATATATCGCGTGGTAGGGCGCTACGCTAACGTCAGCCTGTTCGATGTCGACAGCACTGATGAACTACACGCGATCCTGACATCCTTGCCGTTGTTTCCGTATATGTCTGTCAAAGTCACACCACTTTGCAAACATCCGGCATCCATTTCTTAAAATATTCGTACAATCGTGTACCCTCCACAGGGGCTCTGATGCACAAGTCTCGTTGGTGATTCATCTTGTCCTCGTTCTGGCGACCAGCAGACGTCACATCGTAGCTTATGTCACTGTCCGATTTTTGGGGTATGTATGAACTGCCTTCCCCTGCAAGTGATTTCTCGATGCGCCGCTGAAGCGCCGCGCAGACGTGGTTGGCATCTTTCTCGACGAGCCGTCCATCATGCGCCTGATCGGCGCCGTGCTGTGCGAGCAGAACGACGTGTATGGACCACCTCTTCTTTGCAAGGGATTTATTCGACCATGGCGATACCCGTGCTTGCAGTCGTGTATCCGGCCTGCCTGTGCGGCGTCATCGTCATCGTCACTGGCCTTGATGGTTTCCGCGGTTCGGCGGCCAGACAAATGGACGAGCTCACGTCGGCTCATGTCATTTCATGGGCCTTTGCCAAACCCCGGTTGCTCGGGTCTGCCATCATCGCTTGCTTCCCTTGCAAGCCAGCGCCGCGTCCTGAGCGGCGCCGATCTCTGTCAGGCGGCGGCTTCTAACACGGCGGGCTTCCGGTACGTCTCCTCACGCCGGATCATGGCCCAAAAAAGTGCGCGAGCCGTCTTGTGTGCAACGGCCACTGCAGCAACCTTGACCGGGCGTCGGCCTATCAATGTCTGAAGCCAGGTGTCACTGTACCCTCATTAATCAGAATTGCCTTTAAAATTATCGTTTGTTTTCAGCGGCACGATGTACCCTTAATTTTCATATTGTA
>NZ_JARAMM010000026.1:0-31230 GCF_028807335.1 Sulfitobacter sp. PR48
TGATCACATTGCTGCGCTCACATCAGGGCGCCAGCGGCAAAATCCGTCTCGCGCGGGTGGGCGACAATGAATGTCAACACGACCTAGAAATCTGTCGGTGCGCCGCCTTCGGCCTTCCGCCGCGCCACGAAATCCGCCAGTTCGTCGCGGATCGCGATGTCCATCGGGGGCGGTTCGAAACTGCTCACGATATCCTTGAACATGTGATGCGCCCGCTCCGGGGTCCAGATCGCGCCTGCGGCCTCCCAGCCCTCGTAGTTCTTCCAGTCGGACAGGAAGGGCTGGTAAAACGCGGTGGTATAGCGGTCCTGGGTGTGCTGAATGCCAAAGAAATGGCCCGTATTGCCCACCGACTTGATCGCATCCAGCGCGATTTCATCCGGGCCGGTGGCGCAGATCTCGGGCTGCATGTAGCGCTGGATCTGCTGCAGCACCTCGCAATCCATGATGAACTTTTCGGGGCTGGCGATCAGCCCGCCCTCCAGCCATCCGGCGGCGTGATACACCATGTTGGTGCCCGATTGCACCGCGGCCCAGAGCGAATTGGAGGTTTCCCACATCGCCTGGCCGTCCGGCACATTGGCGGCGCAGACGCCGGAGGACCGCAGCGGCAGGCCATAGAAGCGGGCAAGCTGCCCGGTCATCTGGGTCGCGCGCATGTATTCCGGCGTGCCAAAGGCGGGGGCACCCGATTTCATGTCCACGTTGGATGTGAACGTGCCGATCGCGACAGGGCAGCCGGGGCGGATGATCTGCGCCAGCACCACGGCACAAAGCGCCTCTGCCAGCGATTGCGCCACGGCGCCGGACATGGTGACAGGGGCCATTGCGCCCGCCAGGGTGAAGGGGGTCACCACCAGCCCCTGCCCGCGCCGCGCCAGCCGCATCCAGCCGTCCATCATCGGAAAATCGTGTTTCAAGGGCGAGGTCGAATTGATGTTGGTGTACATATGCGGGGTGGCGTCGAATTCATCATGGGTCAGACCACCCGCGATGCGCACCATTTCCATCACATCCTCGACCCGCTCGCGGCCCAGCGAATAGGCGTGCATGACCTTGTCGGTCAGCGTCAGCTTGTCGTAAAGCACGTCAAGGTGCCGCACCGAGGCATGTACATCCACCGGTTCGACGGGATAGCCGCCCGCAAAGTGGATGCAGTTGAAATACTGTGTCAGCTTCAGCAGGTCGCGGCACATCTCGCGGGTGCCGGGGACCTTCTTGCCAATCGCCATATCCCAGTAGTTGGGCGGTGAGGACACATTGCCGAACAGCAGGTTCCTGCCGCCCACGGTGATCCGGCGGTCCGGGTTGCGCGGGGTCAGGGTGAATTCGGCGGGGGCCTTGCCCACCCATTCCATCACGAAGTCGCGCCCCATGCGGACATTCTCGCCATTGACGGTGCAGCCCGCCTTGCCCAGGATTTCCAGCGCCTCGGGGTTCAGAAACTCGATCCCGATTTCTTCCAGTATCCGCATGGCACCATCGTGGATCGCCGCGATGCCTTCTTCGTCCAGAGGTTCGGTGGGGCGGTCGATGTTGACCGGCGGGTTCCAGGGCATCTGCTCGATGACCGCGCTGCCACGCCGGGTCTTGGCCCCCGCGCGCCCGCCGCTGCGCGTTTTGCGTCTGGGTTGGGTCTCTGTCATGGTTGCTCTCCTGAGGTTGCTCTCAGAAAGCCCCAGCCCAGCGCCCACATCCGTTCCGTTCGCGACGAAGGATGTCGCTTCCGGGCCGCCGTTAGCCGGTTATCGGGTGGCGCGCGTCGAGCCAGGCGGGCAGATGGCCGATATCGGGCAATACGGCATCAGCCAGCGGGGCCAGCGTTTCCGCCGTGGCCATGCCGGTGAGGACCGCGACACAGACCATGCCTGCGGTGCGCCCGGCCACCAGATCATGGGTGCTGTCGCCGATCATGGCGATCCGTTCGGTCGGCAGGCCGGTCGCCTCGGCAAAGGCCCGCATCTGGCCCGGCTCCGGCTTGCCGCCATGGCCACTGTCGAAGCCGGCGATGAAATCGAACTGGTCCTCGATCCCCGCCGCCGCCAGATGCGCCCGTGCAGGTACGATGGCATCATTGGTCGCCACACCCAGCGCCAGGCCGCGTCCGCGCAACCCCGTCAGCAAGGGAATCAGCGGCACCGCCTCGCGCTGCGGCGCGCGGGCGGCTTCCTCGTTCAACACGCCGATCAGCTGCGGGCCGGAAAGTTCGGGAAAAAGCGGCAGGAGCGCCGCCGTCACCTCTCCCGGTGTGCCCGCGATGACGATGCTGTCAGGCGCGAAGACGGCTGCATCATAGTCGAATCCGATCCTTGCGCCCGCCTGCAACGCGCGGTCATGGTCGCCGCCGCACAGCCGGGTCAGAAAGGCAGCGGCCCAGGCCTCCCATGTGGCGGCAAAGTCGAACAAGGTGCCATCCTTGTCAAAGAGCAACCCTTTGATTTCATTCATGTCCAATTCACCTGCTCGCCACCGGGCAAGGCCGCCCGTGCCATCATCGGCCTGTCATAGGATGCTTTCACCGCGTCACAGAAAGCCACCACCCAGGCATCATCCATCATCAGGAAATCGAGCACACCGCCGAGGAAGGCGGGATCGGCCGCGCGTTCGCGCAGATCGGTCTCGGAGGTCCCGGTGCTGCCCAGGAACACCGGCAGAAGGTCATCATTGCCAACCAGCCAGGCCAGCGCCTGCAGGGCAAAACTTTCGGCGGACTCCCGCGTATCGGACATGGCTCTTCCGTTTTTTAAGGTTCCAGCAACGCTTTGTTAACCAATGGGTTCAAGAAAGAACCTATGGAATGCGTTCTTACATCACGCGGAGGTCGGGGGCATGCAAGCTAGAATCCTCATCGCCGACCCGATTGTCACCAACCGCATCGTGCTGAAGGTCAAACTGGCCAGCGCGTTCTATACCGTCATTCAGGCGGGAACGATGGCCGAGGCCACGGAAATCGCGCTCTCCGATGCGCCGGACCTGATCATCAGCGCCTTGGAACTGCCCGACGGTTCGGCGGCGGAGCTTTGCGCTCAGCTGGCCAAATGGTCCCAGACCCGGCAGATCGGCATCCTGGCCCTGGCCGGTCAGATCGACCATGCCACGCGCATGGCCACGCTGGAGGCGGGTGTGCATGATATCCTGGTCAGACCCTATGACGAGACCCTGCTGCTGAGCCGGGTGCGCAGCCTGATCCGCACCTATAATGCAGAGGCGGAGTGGCAGATCCGCGACGATACCACGCGCGCCTTGGGCTTTGCCGAACCGGAGGTAACCTTTGGCCCGCAGGGCGAATTCGTGCTGGTGGGGCAGGACCGGACCACAATCCAGCGATGGGCCATCGGGCTGCGCCCCCTGCTGGGCGGCAAGGTCACGCTGGCCAGCGACAAGGAGATCATGGGCAAGCGGCTGGACAAGGGCCCGCCGGACGTCTTTGTCCTTGTGATCGGGCCGGAGACCGCCGGGTCCGGCGACAGTCTGAGGCTGATCTCGGCCTTGCGGACAAATGCAAGGTCGCGGCATTGCGGCATCCTGGTCCTGCAGACGCAGCCCGATGCCACATTGGCAACCAATGCGCTGGACATGGGCGCGGACGACCTGATGACCGATGGTTTCGACGCGGCCGAACTTGCCCTGCGGCTCAAGGCCTTGCTGCGGCGCAAGCTTCTGTCGGAAAAGCTGCGCCAGACTGTCCGGACGGGGCTGAAAGCGGCGATGTATGACCCGCTCACCGGGCTTTACAACCGGCGCTATGCCATGCCGCATCTGGTGCGCGTGGCCGAACAGGCGCGCAGCACGGGACGCCCCTTTGCGGTGATGGTTTGCGACCTGGATCATTTCAAACGCATCAATGATCTTTACGGCCATGCCTCGGGCGATGCGGTGCTGGTCGAGGTGGCCGAACGGCTGCGCAGTTCCCTGCGGGCGATGGACATGGTGGCCCGGATCGGGGGCGAGGAATTCATGATCGTGATGCCCGCCACCACCCTGCCCGAAGCGCGCCAGGCGGCGCTGCGTCTTTGCGACCTGATTGGCGGAAGCCCCTTCGACCTGCCCGGCAGCGCCGATCCGGTCCGCATCACCATCAGCATCGGCATGGCGCTTGATACCCAGCCCCAATCGCCGGAGGGGGCGGGCGATGCCGATATCTCGGCGGAGGATGCGGGGGCCAGGCTGATGGATCAGGCGGACAAGGCGCTTTACGCCGCCAAGGTCAAGGGCCGCAATCAGGTCAAGCTTGGCCGTCCCGCCGCCTGAATTGCCGCCGCCTGAACTGCCAATATCACCATGATCGCAATTGCGGCGGGGTCCGAATTCATTCCGCCTGACGGGGCCAGCGCTGTGCATCCGGCGCGCCAAGCGCTGCCACCACCGGAGCAAGCAAGCGCCGGGGCACCATCATCAGGAGCGCCGGCGCATCAACCGTGACCGTCATCGGCCCGGTGGCATGGTTCGATGTACCGGACTGGACGCCGGGCGCGAAATCAAGCCCGTCGAGCGGCCAGTGCAACCCGGTGCTCTGCGCCGTGACCGGGGCCAGCGGAAACAGGGAGATCACCTCGGCGCGTTCGGTCGGCAGGCTGATGCGGGGCGGGGCAAGGAACAAAAGCTCCTCTGCCCCGATCAGCACACAGGGGCGATCCGCGCAGACCATCAGCGTGTGCAATGCCGCCAGCTGGTGGTCGATCCGCCCGCCGGTAAAGCCCACCGCGATGACAACGGGGGCCGCGATGCGGGTCAGCGCCTTTTCGAAATCCGTGCTGTCCTGTTCCGCGATCAGATGCAGGTGACCCGCCGGTATTGCGCGCCGCGTTTCGGGCGAAAGCGAGTCGAAATCGCCGATCACGGCTTCGGGCATGATCCCGGCTGCAAGGGCAAGTGCCGCGCCGCCATCCGCTGCAACGCAGCGGGGCGCCAGCGTCAATGCTTTGTGAAGATCTTGTGGCGTAGCCTGCCCACCACCGACCAACGTGATTGGACCCTTCCCGTGAACAATGCCCTTCGTTTTGGCGACAATGCCGTCAATCATGGCTCATTTGCCCTTATTCCGGAAACAGATCACATTCTGGCCTTAAAATGATACGATGCCTTGCACAGATTCGGACCTCTTTGGTCTTGGACATCGTGGTAAACAGATATCTGCAGAACCGCAGAGGACGAGCATCCGATGATGAGTAACAACAAGATCCTGACCGTCTCATATGGCACGTTTTCGTGCACGCTGGAAGGTTTCGATGACAGCTTCGGCACCATGAAGGCGATTGCGGAGTATTTCCGCGATCTGGCGGCAGATGACCGTTACTTTGGTGCAGAACCTCCGCAGCCCGATGCCGAAATGCTGACGCGGATTGCTCAGAAGGAAATTTCGCGCCGGGTTCAGGCCCGCGAACATGATGGCAAGATCGTGCTGAGCGCGCTGGAAGATCACAGCGATGCGCCCGAACAACCCGCAGCCAAGGCACCGGAAGCCGCTCAGGCAGAGGCCAGCGCGCCTGCTGCCGCCGGTATCGCAGCGCTGGCCGGCGCCGCCGAACCAGCCGCCGCTGCCCCCGTTGAAGCAGCCCCTGCACCTGTCGATGAGGCTGACGCCGCCATCGCCGCAGAAGCGCATGTTGACCTGGCCGATCTGGCCCGGGAAGAACCGGCCGGGGCTGACAGCGACACACCCGCAGAAGAAACAGCAGCGCCCGAACCGATCCGCGAATTCGCCGAAGAGGCCGTGGCCGGCACGGCACCCGAGACCTCCGTTCAGGACGAAGACGAGAACGACATCGTTCCGGGCCAGCCCGATTCGGAGGTCGAAGCCTTCTTTGCCGAAAACGCGGCAGAGGGTTCCGTCTCTGACGATTTCGAGGATGACCTGGCAGAGGCCGCCGAACCGGCCGGGACGGCAGAGCCGGTTGCCGCTGCCCCGGCAGCCCCCGCGCCCGACAGCATCGCCGCCAAGCTGCAGCGCATCCGTGCGGTTGTGGCGCAGCATGACGATGCCGACGACGAAGAGGCCTATGCCGAAGACGAAGATGCCATCGCAGGCAGCCGTGCCGCGGCTGCGTTTGACGATCTGGAAGACGCCGCAGAGGATGACCAAGCCGATGACAACGCGGAGCAGGATCTGATCGCCCGCGCCCGCCATGACATCGAAGACGCCCTTGATGCGGATGACGCGGCGGATCAGGCCGAAGCGGAAGACGATTACAGCGACATCCTGAACCGTCTTTCGATGGATGATGATGACGCCGTGGCCGAGGCCGTGGAAGACGAGGCCGAAGGTGAGGACGACAGGACCTCCGAGGTCGAAGATGCCCTGGCGAACCTGTTTGACGACGAGGACGAGGCAGAGGCAGAAATCGAGGAAGCCGCGGAAGCGGAGGATGCCTTCGACGCCATCGAGGATGCCGAGGTAGAAGCCGCGCTTGCGGGCGAGCCCGAAACCGCCCCGCAGCCCCGCGCCCGCGTGATCAAGGTCAAGCGCGCCGATCTGGAAGCGGCGATCAACCGTGGCGAGCTGGAAGAATACGACGACGAGGAAGACGACGATTTCGACATGTCCGACCTGGATGATGTGGACCGGGCGCTTGACGATCTGGCGCCTTCGAAATCGGCCGATACCTCGCTTTCGCCCGAAGACGAACAGGAACTGGCCCGCGAGCTGGCCGAGCTTGAGAAAGACATCGAAGGCGACAACATTCTGCCGGTCAGGCAAAAGGCCGATGACCGCGCGGCCGGCACGTCCCGGCACACCCTGCCCGCCATCGAGGATGAAGCAAGCGACGACATGTCCCGCCTGATGGCCGAAGCCGACCATCACATGGACGAGCCCGAAAGCACGACACGCCGCAATGCCTTTGCCCATCTGCGTGCCGCGGTTGCGGCCAAGAAGGCTGATGGCGGGATCGGCACCGATGCCGAGCAGGAAAAGAAGGACCGCGCCTTCCGCTCCGACCTGGCAGAGGTTGTGCGCCCGCGCCGCCCGGTTGGGTCCGGCAACCGCACCGCCCGGCCCGAAGAATCGCGTCCCGCACCGCTGAAACTGGTGGCCGAGCAACGCATCGACGTTGAAAAGACCCGTGCCGCGGGCCCGGTGCGTCCGCGCCGTGTTTCCGCCGTTGTGACAGAACCGAAGGCCACCGCCGAGGGCACCGTCAGTTTTGCGGAATATGCCGAGGAGATGGGCGCGCATTCCCTTCCCGAGCTTTTGGAAGCCGCAGCGGCCTATATGTCCTTTGTCGAAGGGTTCGAGCAGTTCTCCCGCCCGCAGCTGATGACAAAGGTGCGTCAGGTCGGCCCGGAAGAGGGTTTCAGCCGCGAAGACGGTCTGCGGTCTTTTGGCCAGCTGCTGCGCGCGGGCAAGATCGAAAAGATCAAGGGCGGGCGGTTCACCGTCTCCGAGGATATCGGTTATCGCCCCGACCAGCGCGCCGTAGGGTAACCCCGGCACACCCGTTGTGAAATGGCCGCCCCTCGGGGCGGCTTTTTCATTTCAGATCAGAGCCTTGCGGATGTCTTCAGTAAACGCGGCAGCTTGCCGGACAAGGGCGGCGGAGCGGCCTCGGGGAGCATCGCGTCAGATTTGCGGCTCAGTGAACATTGCTGCCTTGCCCGCAGCCGCCTCAATCGTCGCGCGCTTCCGGGTCCGCCTGACCGATCCCCTTGAACACGAACTTGAACGGGATCGCCCAAAGCACCCCAAGACCCACGTAGATCGCGAGTTCCACGAGAATCGAAGGCCGGTCGAAGAGCGCCACCAGGTTCAGCGCCACGACGATATAGAGCGGTAGACCGACCAGCAGAATCACCAATGCCCAACGGCGGCGTGCCTTATAGCTCAGGGCCATGAAGCCTCCTCAGTCCGCGAAGGGGTCGGTGACCAGAATCGTGTCTTCCCGCTCCGGCGAGGTGGAGAGCAGTGCCACGGGACATTGGATCAACTCTTCGACGCGGCGCACGTATTTGATTGCCTCGGCGGGCAGATCGGCCCAGCTGCGCGCGCCTTCGGTCGATTGCGACCAGCCCGGCATTTCCTCATAGACCGGGGTGCAGCGCGCCTGCTGGTCTGCGGCGGTGGGCAGATATTCCAGCGTCTTGCCGTCCAGCTCATAGCCGACGCAGATCTTGAGGGTTTCAAACCCGTCCAGCACATCCAGCTTGGTGAAGGCGATGCCGTTCACGCCGGATGTGGCGCAGGTCTGGCGCACCAGCACGGCGTCGAACCAGCCGCAGCGGCGCTTGCGCCCGGTCACGGTGCCAAATTCATGCCCCCGCTCGCCCAGGCGCTGACCATCCGCGTCGTGCAATTCGGCGGGGAAAGGCCCCTCGCCCACGCGGGTGGTATAGGCCTTCACGATGCCGAGAACAAAGTCGATGGAGCCGGGCCCGATGCCGGTGCCGGTTGCTGCCTGACCCGCGATCACATTGGAGGAGGTGACGAAGGGATAGGTGCCAAAGTCGATATCCAGCAGCGCGCCCTGTGCGCCCTCGAACAGGATCCGCTTGCCCGCCTTGCGCTGTTCGTTCAGCACCTTCCAGACCGGTGCCGCATATTCCAGAACCGCCGGGGCGATCTCTTTCAGCGCCGCGATCAGCGCGTCGCGGTCCACCGGCTCAAGCCCCAGACCCCGGCGCAGCGCGTCGTGGTGCACCAGCGCGCGGTCCACCCGCAGTTCCAGCGTCGCCTCATCCGCCAGATCGGCCACACGCACCGCGCGGCGGCCCACCTTGTCCTCATAGGCCGGGCCGATGCCGCGCCCTGTCGTGCCGATCTTGGCCACCGAATTCTGCGCCTCGCGGGCGCGGTCCAACTCGCCGTGGATCGGCAGGATCAGCGATGTGTTTTCGGCAATCATCAGGGTCTCGGGGGTGATGGTGACACCCTGGCTGCGCAGCCCTTCGATTTCCTTGACCAGATGCCAGGGGTCCAGCACGACACCATTGCCGATCACGCTCAGCTTGCCGCCGCGCACGATGCCCGAGGGCAGCAGGCTCAACTTGAAGACCTCACCGTCGATCACCAGCGTATGGCCCGCGTTATGCCCGCCCTGGAAACGCGCGATCACATCGGCACGCTCGGACAGCCAGTCGACAATCTTGCCTTTTCCCTCGTCGCCCCACTGGGCTCCGACAACAACGACATTGGCCATATTGAACTTCCCCTTTTGGCAACCGGCCTTGCTATAACGTCGAAGCGGCGCGGGTGAAACTGAAAAACGCGGCATTGCACCGAAGGCCGCATTTTCCCGCGCGCTGCGGGCGGGGAGAGCCATGGACTTTCCCCGCGCGAGAGCGGTAATTTCAGCGTGAAACGGTGAAAGGGTCCGCAATATGGGTTTCGTGATGCGCTGGGTCTGCGCCTTTGTCCTGCTGGCAGTGACCTTCAATCCGACCGAATACAATTACACCAACTGGGTGATGGATTACGGCAGCGACAATATGTCCATCGCGGTGCTGCTGGGGCTGTTGCTGCTGATCGGCTACATCATCTATCTGCGCGCCACCCTGCGTTCCATCGGGGCCTTCGGCATGTTGCTGGTGCTTGCGGTCGTGGGGGCCGCACTTTGGGTGCTTTATGATCTGGGGGTGCTGCGGCTGGACAATTCCAGCTTCAATGTCTGGCTGTCGCTGGTCGCACTCAGCTTTGTCCTGGGCATCGGGCTCAGCTGGAGCCATGTGCGCCGGGCGCTCTCCGGTCAGGCCGATATGGATGATGTGGACGAATAACGGGACGCTTAGGCTCTGGACTCATTAATCTTACACGCTCAGTTTGACAGATTTTTTCGCAGACCAGGAACATCTGCGCAGGAATAGTGGTTCTATTTCAAGCAGATGTGACGCAAGCTGCGGGAAAATCCGTCAAACCCGAAGGGCGGTGATTTCACCTCATTTCAATGTCTTGGGTCGTTTGCAAATAGAACCACTATTGGCTGCACGCCCCAAACCATTGAAATTTCGTGAAATCGCCGCTGAGCATGTAAGATTAATGGGTCCAGAGCCTAACGGGACGGCGGGCGGGGCGCACTGGCGTCAGCCAGCAGCGTCGTCCAGCCGGACGGGCGCGCCATGCGGGGTGCGCAGATAGGCCGCTTCCCAGGCGTCCCGCAATGCCGCGACATCACGGGAATCGGCGAGGCCCGTCTCTGCCAGGAAAACCTCAAGCGTTTCCAGCCAGGCGGCAAAGTAATCCTCGCCGCCGTTCAATTCCCGCGTCAGACCGTGCCGCCGCAGGGTTGCGCCGAAACGCGCGGCCCAGTCGCCCCAGCTGAACTGGCCGGATTCGTTCAGATGTACCGTCAGGGCAAAGACCTGCGCATGCCAGGGTGCCTCAAACACCGGTTCGGGCCGGGTCATGGGGCAGCGCTCAGATAGCTTTGCCACAGGTCCACCACCACCTCGTCATCCGGGTGTTCGGGGTGGGCCCAAAGTTCGGAGGCCGGGAAAACCACGGCATAAAGCGGCTCGGGCGCCTCGCCCTGCCCATGGGCATTGCTGTCGGGAAAGACATGTGACCCGTGCAGCCGCAGGATGCGCCCCCGCGCCCCTGCCGCATAGCCGGGCAGCCGTGTATGCCCGCCCGGCACTGCGGCGTTCTCGGCCTGCGCCCGTGTCACCACCGCGTCGCCTGCCGCAAACAGCGGCTTCACCGCGCTGGGGCGCTCCACCGGGCCGCCGCGCGCCAGAACCTCGGCCACCCTGGCACGCGTCAGCACCTTGTCCGCCAGGGGGCTGGGCCCTGCCTCTGCCGCGCCTGCCAGTTCGTCGCGGGTGACAAGGCCCCGTTCCACCAGCAGGTTCGCCAGCGCCGCCATCCACTTTTCGTAATAGGAGAACCGCGCGTAATCCTTTGGGGCCAGGCATTCCCGCGCATGGCGCGACATGTCGATGTTCCATTGCCCCAGCGGGCCGGTCGCCACGGTGACCGCCATGGCACGCGGGTGCCAGTCTGCGTGAAAGATCACGCTTTCGTCTTCGGGCACCACCGGGCCGTCGCCGAACCGCCCGCCCATGTCGTGGACGCGGGTCATGGCTGCCGCG
Organism: Sulfitobacter sp. PR48; assembly: GCF_028807335.1. Lineage (NCBI taxonomy): Bacteria > Pseudomonadati > Pseudomonadota > Alphaproteobacteria > Rhodobacterales > Roseobacteraceae > Sulfitobacter > Sulfitobacter sp. PR48. The sequence goes on from NZ_JARAMM010000026.1 coordinate 11,020, forward strand.
CCAGGCCGGTGCCGATCATGCTGTCGCGGCTGACTAGGGCCATCAGCGCCTCCTCCTCCATGCCTTCGGTGCCCTCGGGCCTGCGCGGGATCACCAGATAGCGCATTTCGGCGGTCGAATCCCAGACCCGCACCGCTGTTTGCGGCGGCAGTTCAACCCCGAAATCCGCCAGCACCTTGCGGGGTTCGCGCACCACGCGGGCGCGGTAGGCATCCGATTTGTACCAGCCCGGCGGGATCCCCAGGAGCGGCCAGGGATAGCAGCTGCACAGGGTGCAGACGACCATGTTGTGCTGCTGCGCCGTGTTCTCGACCGCCATCATATGTTCGCCCTGACGCCCGCAGAATCCCATCTCGGCCACCACGGCGGTCGCATCCGCCATCAGGGCGGCGTGAAATCCCGGATCGCGCCAGGCCCGCGCCACCACCCGCGCGCCGTTGCGCGGACCGATCCGGTTTTCATAGGTGTCGATGATTTCATCCACCGCCGCCGGGTCGATCAGCCCCTTGCGCGTCAAAAGCGTTTCAAGCGCCTTGACCCGCAGGGCGGGGTCGGAGGGCAGCAGGCTGTGCGGTTCATCATGATCGTGTGGCATGGCCAATCATTGCCAAAGGCCCGCGCGCTTGTCCATGGGCTGAAACCGGCCCGATCGGCCAAGTCCTTCTGATTTCAGATCACTTTACAGGCGAAATGCGCCGAAAAATATGTTATACAGATTGCATGAAGCGAGTCTGATACACCTCATTTCCAGGGAAAACCTCTTAAACAAAGGCGTGGTTGAGCACCGCTTCGAGAAAGACCGCCCACCGCAATGGGCGGTCTTTGTTTTGGGCCGGACAGCGGGGTTTCACCGCTGACCCGCGGCTGATGTGCATCGGGCCAATCCTCCCTTGCCCCGCGTGGCAAAGACGCCTAGATACGCCCAAACTAAATCGAAAGCGGTCCCATGGAAAACGTCCTTCTGATCATCCACCTTCTGCTGGCCCTTGGCCTGATTGCGGTTGTCCTGCTGCAGCGGTCAGAGGGTGGCGGTCTTGGCATGGGCGGCGGCGGTGCCGTTTCGGGCCGCGCGGCGGCAACCGCATTGGGCAAGCTGACATGGCTGCTGGGCGCTGCGTTTCTGGTCACGTCGATTTCGCTGACCATCATCGTGGCGCAGAAATCTTCGGGGGCTTCCGTCATCGACCGTCTGGGCGCGGCACCGGCCACCCAGTCCGAAGATGGCGGCACAGCACCCGCAAGCGATAACCTGCTGCCGCCGACGGCGGATGACAATGCACCGCTGGTGCCCGCAGCCGATTAACCTGCAAACACAATACCTTGAGGATGGGATGATTTTCGCAACATGATGTTGCGGGCGACTCTTGCCTCGACCAACCGAATCCTGTTAGGCTTAAGTCCCGTGGTGCTGCGGTTTTCTGCAACGCATCTGGCTGGTTTTTGCCACAGAAATGCGAATACACGGGGGCTGTCCGAACATGGCGCGATATATTTTCATCACCGGTGGTGTGGTCTCTTCACTGGGCAAGGGGCTGGCCTCCGCGGCGCTGGGGGCCTTGCTGCAGGCGCGGGGCTTTTCGGTGCGGCTGCGCAAACTGGACCCTTACCTGAACGTCGATCCCGGCACGATGTCGCCTTTCGAACATGGCGAAGTCTTCGTCACCGATGACGGGGCGGAAACCGATCTCGACCTGGGCCATTACGAACGCTTCACCGGGGTCCCCGCAAGGATGACCGATTCCGTCTCCTCCGGCCGCATCTATTCCAACGTGCTGGAGAAAGAGCGCCGCGGCGATTACCTGGGCAAGACCATCCAGGTGGTGCCGCATGTTACCAATGAAATCAAGGACTTCCTAAACATCGGTGACGATGAGGTCGATTTCATGCTCTGCGAGATCGGCGGCACCGTGGGCGACATCGAAGGCCTGCCCTTTTTCGAGGCGATCCGCCAGTTCAGCCACGACAGACCGCGCGGGCAATGCATCTTCATGCATCTGACCCTCCTGCCATACCTTGCCGCCTCCGGCGAGTTGAAGACCAAGCCGACCCAGCACTCCGTCAAGGAATTGCAGAGCATCGGCATCGCCCCCGACATTCTCGTCTGCCGCTCGGAACAGCCGATCCCGGAAAAGGAACGCGAGAAAATCGCGCTGTTCTGCAACGTCCGCAAGGAATCCGTTGTTGCAGCCTATGACCTGAAGTCGATCTACGAGGCGCCGCTGGCCTATCACGCGCAGGGGCTGGACCAGGCGGTGCTGGATGCCTTCGACATCTCTCCGGCGCCACGTCCGGACCTGGCCATGTGGCACGATGTCTATGACCGCATCCACAACCCCGAGGGCGAGGTGAAGATCGCCATCGTCGGCAAATACACCCAGCTTGAGGATGCCTATAAATCCATTGCAGAGGCGCTGACCCATGGCGGCATGGCCAACCGGGTCAAGGTGCGCGTCGAATGGGTGGATTCAGAGATTTTCGACAAGGCCCAGGATGTCGGCCCGCATCTGGAAGGGTTCCACGCCATCCTCGTGCCCGGCGGTTTCGGCGAGCGCGGCACCGAGGGCAAGATCAAGGCGGCGCAATATGCCCGCGAACACAAGGTGCCCTATCTGGGGATCTGCCTGGGCATGCAGATGGCGGTGATCGAGGCGGCGCGCAACCTGGCCGGCCTGAAGACCGCAGGCTCCGAGGAATTCGACCACGAAGCCGGGAAAAAGCGTTTCGAGCCGGTGGTTTACCACCTCAAGGAATGGGTGCAGGGCAACCACAAGGTTGAACGCAAACTGGGCGACGACAAGGGCGGCACCATGCGTCTGGGCGCCTATGACGCGGTGCTCAAGGCCGGGTCCCGCGTGGCCGAAGCCTATGGCACCACCCAGATCGACGAACGCCACCGCCACCGCTACGAAGTGGACATTGCCTATCAGGAAACGCTTGAGAAAACCGGTCTGGTGTTTTCCGGCATGTCCCCGGACGGCCGCCTGCCCGAGATCGTGGAATGGCCCGATCACCCGTGGTTCATCGGCGTGCAATTCCATCCGGAGCTGAAATCCAAACCCTTCGCCCCGCACCCGCTGTTCAAGGATTTCGTCCGCGCGGCCAAGGAGAATTCGCGGCTGGTCTAGGGCGTTTCAGCGCCACAGGGACGACATGGAAAGAAAGCGGGCATGGCGGTTGAACCTGCCAGCCGGGCCTCGGGCAAGGACGGCAGACACCGGACAGCGGGGCGGCAAACCCTCCCGTCTTGCGGGAATGATGCATTGGCAGTAGCCTTGGCGGCATTTCACCTCCGCCATTTCAGAAAGCCATACCCATGCAAGTCTTTCAGACCGGTGCCGACCGGTATCAAAATGCGTCAGAAGACCCCTATGCGAAGATCAACCAGCGCACCCTCGCCTTTTTCGTAGGGTTGGTTGCGCTTGGCCTGCCCACCATCATGCTGATCGGCGTGTTCAACCCGGTCTGGCCGACCTGCTACCGCGCCTCCATCAGCCATTATTATTACGCGCCCTTCCTGGGTGGCCCTTTCATCGGGGCGCTGGTCTTTATCGGCACCTATCTGTGGGTCTATCAGGGCGAGGACAAGGACGGCGCGGAGGGGCGTCTGGCCACCTGGGCCGGCATATTTGCCATTGGCGTGGCCCTGTTCCCCACCTCCGGCTTTGGCTGCGATGCGGACAGCTTCACCGCCCGCGCCATGGTCAGCTTTGGCCCCGATCCCGACCATCTGGACCTGATCAAGGTGCCGCCCATCGACGGGCTGCCCGATCTTGCGCCCTACTTCCGGCTCACCTCGTTTTCGGCCAGCCTGCATTACGCCTCTGCGGCGCTGCTGTTTTCGTTCCTGGCCTGGTTCGCGCTGGTGGTCTTTACCGCCGTGGAGCCGCATCAGCGCAATCCCGACGGGTCGCTGAAACAGGCCAAGATCATCCGCAACAGCCTTTATATCGCCTGTGGCGGCATCATGATCTTCTGCATCCTGGCGATGGGGCTTTACGCGGCGCTGGGGGCCTGGACCAGCCTTGACCTGTCCTGGTGGCCCCGCGCGCGGCTGACCTTCTGGTTCGAGACGGTGGCGCTCTGGGCCTTCGGGCTGTCCTGGATGGTCAAGGGCCGGTTCTGGGGCAGCGCGCTGGAGGATGCCCGCTGTTGAATGCCATGCGAAAGTGACTTGAACCAAGGGATTTCCTGAATCTTGTCGGACGGCCGTGCCAGGCAATCCCGACTCAAATGCCCGTAATTTCCGACCCGAAGCGGACCTTCTGCGCGGAACAGCGGGTGTCTGCTCAGCGGGCATTGCTGCGAAACGTCAAGCCGCGCATCGACGGGCCGTGGTTCGGCGATCCGACCTCAGTGACTGGCACTTAATGGCAGCCAAGCACATCCTAACTAACGATGTGGCATTAGAGCAGCCAAATCGCCGTGCCAGGGGACGGCCCGGCGATGCGCGGCGGCCTGCGGCCTTGATTCCGCGCAAGGGTAGAGGAAAGGGCTCTTTCCCGCCCTGCGCCGCAAAGCGCACGAACGGCAGCTTCTCCCAGGCAGAAACGATCCGGGTCAGCGACCTGACAGGAAAACCGCTCTTGTCTGACACCTGACACCCGCGAAAGCTGAGCCCTTGCCACGCCGCTGCAATCCACTACACCCGTGCCATGCTGAGTTACCAACATATCTACCACGCGGGGAATCTCGCGGATGTTCACAAACACGGGCTGCTGGCCTGGATGCTGGCCTACCTTACCCGCAAGGACAAGCCGCTGACCTATCTGGAAACCCACGGCGGTCGCGCGCTTTACGATCTGGACGATGCGGCCGCGCGCAAGACCGGCGAGGCGGCGCAGGGCATCGACCGCGCGGCGGGCTGGTTCGGTGCGGATCATCCCTATCTCCAGGTGCTGAACGAGGTGCGTGCCGACCACGGGCCGCGCGCCTATCCCGGCTCTCCGCTGATTGCGGCGCGGCTGCTGCGCCCCGATGACCGGATCCACCTGGCCGAGCTGCATCCTGCGGAACATGCCGCCCTCGACTTTGCGATGTCACCCTACCCCGCGACCTGCCATCTGCGTGACGGGGTGGAAATGGCCTTTGCCCTGACCCCGCCCACACCGCGCCGGGGGCTGATGCTGATCGACCCGAGCTATGAGATCAAGACCGACTACGAAAGCCTGCCGCGCAGCATCGCCAAGCTGGCGCGCGCCTGGAACGTCGGGATCATCGTGCTGTGGTATCCGATCCTGACCAGCAAGGCGCATCAGCCGATGCTGGCCGAGCTTGCCCGCAGCCACCCCGAGGCCCTGCGCCATGAGGTCCGCTTTCCCCCCGCGCGCCCCGGCCACGGGATGGTGGGATCGGGGCTTTTTGTCATCAACCCGCCCTACGGGCTGGAGGCCGAGGCCAAACGGCTGGCCACGCAATTTACAAGATAGGAGCCACCGATGCCCAAGGGATACTGGATCGCCCGGATGGATGTGAAAGACGCGGAAACCTACGACAGCTACCGCGCGGCCAATGCGAAACCCTTTGCCGACTTCGGGGCAAGGTTCCTGGTGCGGGGCGGCACCCAGGACCTGCGCGAAGGCAGCTGGCGCAGCCGCACCGTGGTGCTGGAGTTTGCCAGCCTTGCAGATGCGATTGCCTGTTACGAAAGCGATGCCTACCAGAAAGCGAAGGAGATCCGCCTGCCCGTCTCCGAAGGGGATATGATCATCGTCGAAGGGTACGACGGCTGAAATCTATGCTAGGCTGCGACGATGATCTTCATGCGCGCGCTCTTTCTTTCCCTGCTCCCCACCGGCCTGCTTGCCTGTGGCGCGCCGGTCTGCCTGGTCAACCCCGACAGCCTGGCGCTGACCCGTGTCATCACCTTTGACGACATTCCATCCGGTGCCGGACCGGGCCTGCGGGTGGATGATGTCATGAACCTCGACGGTGCCCAGTTCGGTGAAATCTTCGCAGGCCAGGGGCTGGCGGCGGCGGGCGCCCATGATCAGGTCATCGGCGCGGCGCTGGGTCCGCTGATCCTGCTGCCGGGTGCGCCGGGGCAGAACCTGTCGGTGGTCAACTTCCAGGGTAATACGGTGCTGAACGGCTATGGCCCCGCCGGGTTTCCACGCCGTGAAGGCCAGGGAGAAGGCGCGATTGCCGTGCTCTTCGACAATGACCAGAACGCCCTGTCCTTTGCCCTGCGCGGCGGCGAATCCGGTGTTGCACTTGCCCAGTTCCTGCGCCGCGACGGCTCGGTCATCGGGGCTGTTCCGATAGAGCCCACGGGCGAATTCACCCTGGGGTTTGCCCGCGCCGATGACATCCGTGACATCGCGGGCATGGTTTTGACAAATACTGACCCCGAAGGCATCGCCATCGACACTTTACGCTTTGGAAATCCGCCGGACCTGAGCTAGACAGGCCGTCATGTTCGAACGCCTCTTTCCCCGCCGCAAACCCGCGCCGAAACCCCTGCCGCAGCCGAATGCGCAGCTTGCCCTTGGGGCATTGCTGGTGCGCGTGGCGCTTGCCGACCGGAATTACAATGCAGCGGAGGTCGGCCAGATCGACCGCATCCTTGCCCGGACTTTCGGGTTGAAACCGCTGGAGGCCGCGAAACTGCGCGCCACCTGCGAGGCGCTGGAACGGGATGCGCCGGGTACGCCGGAATTCGTGGATATCCTGCGCGAGGAAGTCGATTATGCCCACCGCAGGGCTTTGGGCGAAGCCATGTGGTCCGTCGCGCTGGCCGATGGCGATCGTGACGAAAAGGAAGAAATCCAGCTGCTTGCCATCGAAACCGCGCTTGGGCTGACCGATGACGACATGCAGGCCGCGCGCGAGGATGCGCTGCGCAATCTCTGAGTTGGCAAGGCCCCTGCGCGGGTCTATATCCTGATCATGTTTGCTGATTTCATCAAACGGCTGACCCAGCCGGATCCCGCCCCGCTTGCCGATACCGATGCCCGCCTCGCGCTGACCGCGCTTCTGGTGCGTGTTGCCCGGTCGGACAATGACTATGACGCCGGCGAAATGCGGCGGATCGAGGAAATCGCCCGCGACCGTTATGGGCTGACCCCGGAACAGGCCGCCGCCCTGCGCGCCGAGGCCGAAGAGCTGGAGGCGCAGGCCCCCGATACCGTCCGCTTTACCCGCGCGATCAAGGAGGCGGTGCCCTATGAGAATCGCCTCGGGGTGATCGAGGCGCTGTGGAAGGTGGTTCTGGCCGACGGCACCCGCGCTGACGAGGAAGACGCGCTGCTGCGCCTTGTCGCCAGCCTGCTGGGTGTCGAGGACAAGGACAGCGCCATGGCCCGCCAGCGGGTCGCGGCGCGCTAAAGCGTTTCCAGTTTTCGTTGAAACGACGCATCGCCAATGTCCCGGGAGCGCCAAAGGCGCGGCAGGGTATTGGCGATACAGCATAAACTGGAAACGCTCCAGGCAAGGCTCAGCGCCGGGTCATGATCCGGCGCCCAGCGCCCTGCCCCGCAAGCGGTCGGTCCTGCGCGCAAATGTCACGATGATCAGGGTCGCCGCGCTCTGCACCGCTGCAAAGACGATCATCGCGGGCAGCAGCCCCAGCACATCCGCCAGCGCGCCGCTGGCGATGACCGGTAGCGAGAACCCCGCATAGGCATAGACGAACAGCCCCGCAGCGGCGCGCGCACGGTCCTGCGGCGCCCGCAGCGACACCTCTGCCAGCGCGGCCAGATAGGTGAACCGATAGCTCGCCGCACTGGTAATGCAGGTGCCGAGCAACACAAGGGCCAGCACCTTGAGCCAGACACCGGCCAGCAGCACCAGAAACCCCAGCGGGATCAGCACAAACCCCAGGTTCAGCGCGCCCTGGTTTGTCATGCGCCGGGCCAGCGGCTGGCACAGGAAGCCCGCAAAAATCGCCAGAAAGATCACCAGACCGGTCCATCCGCCCAGATCGTTCGCCGCCAGTTCCAGCGGCACGATGGCAATGGTCATGCCGGTCGTGGACCATGCCAGCGCCATCGCCGCCCCGAAGCGCCAGCTGCCTGCCGGAAACACCGGCAACCGCAGCAGGGACACTGGCCGCAGGCTGTCGTTCCGGGGCAGCATCAAGGCCGTCACCGCAAGCACGGGCGCCGCGATGAACAGGGCGATATAGCTGACCGGCAGCAGCGTCGGCCCCTGCACCCCAAGGCTGATCCCCGTTGCCAGCGCCCCGCCACCGAACCCCAGCGAAGTCGCCGAGGTGACAGCCAGTGCCGCGTTCCGCGCCTGCGCCGTTCCCATGATCTCGGCCATATAGGCGGTGCCCGCTGTGGTGGCGAGGCCGGTGCCGACCCCCAGCAGACAGCGGGCAACCACAAGCGTGGTCCAGCCCGGCAGCAGGACCAGAAGCCCCGTCGCCACCGCCCCCAGGATCAGCGCCAGCGCCAGCGGAATGCGCCGCCCGATCCGGTCAGACAGACCGCCCAGCAGCAGGAGCGTCGGCATCAGCCCCCCGACATAGGCGGCAAAGGCCAGGGTGACCGCCGTCGCGCCCACCCCGCTTTGCGCCGCATAGATGTCATAAAGCGGGGCCTGAAGGTTCACCGCAAAGGTGACCGTGAACAGCGCCAGCCCAAGCAGCGCGGCGGCAAGAATTCCCGACATGGCAAGACCCTCAAAGATTGACTTGCACGGGGCATGCCATGCGCCATAATGCATGACAATTTTTAGATTGTACCAGGTACAGGGGGTGTGATGGGCAAAGCCAAATATCTGCGCCTCGCCGACGCGCTCACCGGCGCCATCGAGAACGGTAAACTTGCGCCGGGCACCAGATTGCCCACGCACCGCGCCTTTGCCGAACAATTCGGCGTCGCCCTAGCCACGGCCACGCGCACCTATGGCGAACTTGAACGCCGGGGCATGGTTCTGGGCGAGGCGGGGCGCGGCACCTTCGTGCGCGATCCGGGCCTGCCGCTCACCCTGGGGGTCCGGCAGACCGACAGCGAAGGGCTGGTCGATCTTGTCTTCAACATGCCCGGCGGTGCCGGGGATGCGGATATGCTGCGCTCCGGGCTGCGGCGGCTCGCGGCCTCGGGCGATCTTGAGGCGATGCTGCGCTATCAGCCCCATGGCGGCCGCCCCCACGAGTGCCGGATCATCGCGGAACATCTCTCGACCAGCCTCGGCCCGGTCGATCCGGAGGCGCTGCTGATCACATCGGGCGCGCAGCACGGGCTGGCGATCACCGCACTTGGGCTGCTGCGGCGCGGGGATGCGGTGGCCACCGACATGCTGACCTATCCCGGCTTCAAATCCGTCGCCGCCCTGCAGGGGCTCGACCTGGTGGGCATCGAGGGGGTGGATGGCGTGATGAACCCCGATGCGCTGGACCGGCAATGCCGCATCCGCAAGCTGCGCGCGCTCTATCTGATCCCGACCGTACAGAACCCGCTGGGCGCGGTCATGGACCTGCCCACCCGGCAACGCCTGATCGAGGTGGCGCGAAAGCATGACCTGTTGATCCTGGAGGACGCGGCATATGCCTTTCTCGAACCGGATCCGCCGCCGGGCTTCCTTGCCCTTGCCCCCGATCTGACGATCCACCTGGGCGGTTTCTCCAAAAGCCTCGCGACGGGGCTGCGGCTTGGCTATGTGATTGCCCCGGCGCGGCATCTCGACGGGCTGCTTGATGCGATCCGGGCAACCACATGGAACGCGCCCGCGCTGATTTCCGGTCTGGTCACCGGCTGGATCACGGATGGCACGCTTGCAGCCTCCGAGCAGACCCGCCGCGCGGACGGTGCCGAACGTCAGCGCATCTGCCGCGCCGTGTTTGGCGAAAGGCCGGTGCTGGCGCACCGCAATGCGGGGTTCGCCTGGCTGCCCCTGGACAGGGGGCTGCGCGCCGGCCCCATCGTCACCCATCTGAAACAAAAGGGGCTTTCCGTCTCCGGCGCGGAGCCTTTTGCCACCACCGCCGCGATTCCCCAGGCGCTGAGGCTGGCCTTTGGCGGCATGAGGACAGAGGAGCTGACCGCCGCCCTGCAAACGGTACTGGACGCCATCGAGCGCCACACGCCCGTGAAACCCACCCCGCGGCCGGGCCTGTGACGCAGCTTTGCCACCGCCCGCGCCGGGTGCCTGCCCTGTCCTTCAGCGATTGACCCTAGGTCAGCCCGCAAATTATGCGGCCCTGCCAAACACGGCGTTGCAATCTGAGGGAAATTATTCCCTTATGTCACATCGAAACGGTAAGAAGTGACACTCGTGGACCCTGAGACCCCCGTCATCCAGATCAACGACCTGCACAAGGCCTATGGCGCGCTCGAAGTGCTCAAAGGCGTCAGCCTGAGCGCCCCCAAGGGAAATGTGATTTCGCTGATCGGATCATCCGGGTCGGGCAAATCGACGCTGCTGCGGTGCTGCAACCTGCTGGAAGACAGCCAGCAGGGCGACATCCTGTTCAAGGGCGAACCCGTCACCTGGAAGGGCAGCCACCATGGCCGCAGGCCCAGCGACCCCAAACAGGTGCTGCGCATCCGCACCAATCTCAGCATGGTGTTCCAGCAATTCAACCTGTGGTCCCATATGACCATCCTGCAAAACGTGATGGAGGCGCCGCTGACCGTGCTGGGGCGCGACCGGGCAGAGGTCGAACAGGCCGCACGCGGCTATCTCGACAAGGTCGGGATCGGTGACAAATGCGATGTCTACCCGGCCCAGCTTTCCGGCGGCCAGCAGCAGCGCGCCGCAATTGCACGGGGGCTCTGCATGGAGCCCGAGGCGCTGCTCTTTGACGAGCCGACCAGCGCGCTTGACCCGGAGCTGGAGCAGGAGGTGGTCAGGGTCATCAAGGATCTGGCCACCGAGGGGCGCACGATGCTGATCGTCACCCATGACATGAAACTGGCCGCTGATGTGTCCGACCACGTCATTTTCCTGCATCAGGGCCTGATCGAGGAACAGGGGCCGCCCGACCGGCTGTTCGGCGCGCCCACATCAGAACGCCTGCGCGGGTTCCTTTCGGCGACCCACGCAACGTAGACCAGAACGAAAACCAGAACGGGAGTAACACGTTATGAAAAAGATTATCCTTTCCGCCACGGCGCTGGCGATGATCGCCGGAGCGGCCTTTGCCGATTCGCATTCCAGCACCGTCCGCATGGGGACCGAGGGCGCCTACCCTCCCTACAACTTCCTCAACGATGCGGGTGAAGTCGACGGCTTCGAGCGCGAAGTGGGTGACGAGCTTTGCGCGCGGGCCGAGCTGACCTGCGAATGGGTCACCAATGAATGGGACAGCATCATCCCCAACCTGACCTCCGGCAACTACGACACCATCATCGCCGGCATGTCGATCACCGACGAGCGCGACGAGGTGATCGACTTCACGCAGAACTACTTCCCGCCCGCCGCCTCCGCCTATGTGGCGAAATCGGCTGATGCGGATCTGACCGGCGGTGTCATCGCGGCGCAGACCAGCACCATCCAGGCCGGTTATGTTGCTGAATCCGGTGCCACCCTGCTGGAATTCGCCACCTATGACGAAACCGTCGCCGCCGTGATGTCGGGCGAAGCCGATGCGGTTTTCGCCGACAAGGACGCGCTGGCCCCCACGGTCGAGGAATCCGGCGGTGAGCTGAGCTTTGTTGGCGATGACGTGCCGCTGGGCGGCGGTATCGGTGTCGGCGTCCGCGAAAGCGACACCGAGCTGAAAGGAAAGCTCGACGCGGCGATCCAGTCCATGAAGGACGACGGCAGCCTGAACGAGCTGATCATCAAATGGTTCGGCGCAGACGCCAAAACCTTCTGATACAACAAAGGCCGGCCCGATGCGGCCGGCCTTTCCGCCCCGAAGCCCTAGCCCAGCAGCGGGTCTTCAAATGCCACAGGAACGAGGAAATCAGTGCCCGCGTCATCCAGACTGAAAGACTGCGGACCGGTCGCGCCAAGCAATGGGTCTTCGAAGCCGTTTTCGACCACCAGACCCAGCACGCGGGGCATCGTCAGACCCAGCAGCGGATCCTCGAACATGCCTGATCCGTTGTCGATCACGGTGGCGGCGGAGCTTTTGAAAATGAATTGGTCTGACATGTGTTTTCCTTTGGCTGAATGCGGATCTTTGAATGGTCCGAGCATTCCAGACCTGTCTCTTGCTGAACAGTCGGGTATTCCTGACCCCGTCGGAGGGCCCTGCTGATCCTTCCCGATTGTACAGATCCCGGAACGCTGGACGGCCTGATCTGGCTGACCTGCTACCTGACCACGGGCAAGCACGTGGCCTTTTACGGCGCCTTCGGCACCGTGCTGCTGCTGCTGGCGATCACGGCCCCCACGGCGCTGGCCTTCGGCTTTGGCGGGGCGATGGCGGCGCGGGCGAAGTTTGCGCCGCTGCGCTGGTTCGGCAAGGGCTATATCGCCATCGTGCGCGGTGTGCCGGACATCGCCTTTTTCCTGTTTTTCGTCATCGCGCTGGATCAGGCCGTGGAATACATGCGCCACCTGTGGAAATGCCCCGACTGGGATCAGCCGATCCGCCAGGGCAGTGATTTCCTGGTCTGTCAGGCGGCCAAGATGCCGCTGGGCAACTCCCCCCAATGGGTGCATGAAACCTATGGTTTCGCCCTTGCGGTGCTGACCTTTGCCATCGTCTTTGGCGCCTTCGCGGCCAATGTGCTGTTCGGTGCCATGCGCGCCGTGCCCCATGCACAGCTGGAGACCGCCGAAAGCTATGGCATGTCCCCGCGCCAGACCTTCTGGCGCATCCTGGTGCCGCAGATGTGGGTCTATGCCCTGCCCGGCCTGTCGAACCTCTGGATGGTATTGATCAAATCCACCCCCCTGCTGTTCCTGCTGGGGGTCGAGGATATCGTCTATTGGGCGCGGGAACTGGGCGCGGCCAAGACCCCGCGCTTTACCGATTTCCCGCATGGCGACTGGCGCGTGTGGTACTTCCTCGCCCTGCTGGTCTTCTACCTCGCCTTCACGCGGGTCTCCGAAATCGTGCTGGGCCGGCTGATGACCCGGCTGACACGCGGGCAGGCCACCATGGGCGGCGAAGCGCAGAGGAAGAACGCATGAGCTGCCTTCAGACCATCCAGGATTACGGCCTGCGGTCGCTGGGCATCGGCGAACGCCTGCTGCCGCGTGACAATTTCACGCTCTGCGACCAGTTCACCCTGATCGGCTCCGGCATGCTGTGGAACATCTATTTCGGCACCCTGGCGCTGATCACCGGCTTTTTCCTGGCCACTGCCCTTGGCCTGGGCAAGGCCAGCCCCAACCCGCTGCTGCGCAAGCCGTCGGAATGGTTCATCTTCATCTTCCGGGGCTCACCGCTCTTTATCCAGTTCTTCTTTGGCTACTTCCTGTTCCTGACCCTGAAACAGCAGGCCGCCTTCTTTGATCCCTTCTCTGCCGCCTGGCTGGGGGCGCTGGTTGTGCTTTTCTGCAACACCGCCGCCTATACCGGTGAAATCTTTTACGGCGCGCTGCTGTCGGTGCCCAAGGGCGACATCGAGGCGGCGGATGCCTATGGCCTCTCGGGCTGGAAACGCTTTCGCCGGGTGATCTGGCCCACCATGCTGCGGCTGGCCTGGCCCGCCTATACGAATGAGGCGATTTTCCTGTTTCACGCCACAACACTGGTATTTTTCAGTGGGTTCCCGGCGGTTCAGCAAAAAGGCGACGCGCTTTATTACGCCAGCTATTTCGCGGACAAGACCTTCAACCCCTTTGTCCCCTATCCGATCCTGGCGGGGTATTTCATCCTGCTGACTTTGGTCGTGATCACGCTTTTCGGGCTGATCAACAAACGGCTGAACCGGCACCTGCCGCAGGAACGCCGCCAAAAATTACGCTTGCGCCCTAATCTGATCCGGTAGTATCAAACTTTTGATCAAATTATCCGGCGGTGGTTGACGGCTGACAGGCTGAGGCCTGAACGCTTGTCCCACAGCCTATCAGGTGTGCAATGAAAAACTGGCTCCGCAAGAACCCTCATGTCCGCACGATCCGTGTGGCCGCCGCTGACCTTAACGGTCAGCCGCGCGGCAAACGTGTCCCGACCCGTTTCGCGGACAAGGTGACAACCGAAGGCACGCGCTTTCCCTTCTCCGTGCTGAATCTCGACATCTGGGGCGAGGACATCGACGACAGCCCGCTGGTCTTTGACAGCGGCGACCGTGACGGCGTGCTGAAACCGACCGAGCGCGGCTTCCTGCCGATGCCCTGGCTTGAGACCCCCTCTGCCCTGCTGCCGATCTGGATGTTCCACGAGGACGGCCGCCCCTACGAGGGCGATCCGCGCCATGCGCTGCGCGCGGTGCTTGACCGGTTCAAGGCCCGGGGCCTGACGCCGGTCTGCGCGGTGGAGCTGGAATTCTTCCTGATCGACGATTCAGGCCGCAACCTGCAGGTCCCGATCTCGCCCCGCTCCGGCAAGCGGCGCAAGGCGGCTGAAACCCTGTCGATCCGCGCCCTGGACCAGTTCGACAGTTTCTTCACCGATCTCTACGACGCCTGCGAGGAAATGGACATTCCCGCCGATACCGCGATTTCAGAGGCCGGGCTGGGCCAGTTCGAGATCAACATGATGCATTGCGACGACGCCCTGCGCGCCGCCGACGATGCCTGGCTGTTCAAGATGCTGGTGAAAGGGCTGGCGCGGCGGCACGGCTTTGCCGCCTCTTTCATGGCCAAACCCTATGAGGATTATCCCGGCTCCGGCCTGCACACACATTTCTCGGTCCTGGATCAATCCGGCAAGAACGTCTTTGACAATGGCGGGCCCGAAGGCACCGACCTGATGAAGAACGCGGTTGCGGGCTGCATTTCCGCCATGCCCGGTTCCGCGCTGGTCTTTGCCCCGCATCTGAACAGCTATGACCGGCTGGTGCCGGGCAACCATGCGCCCACCGGGGTCAGCTGGGCCTATGAAAACCGCACCTCCTCCATCCGCATCCCTTCGGGCAGCAGCTCGGCGCGGCGGATCGAGCATCGCGTCTCGGGCGGCGACGTGAACCCCTATCTGATGCTGGCCGCCGTTCTGGGCGCCGCCATCACCGGCATCGAGGATGGTGCCACACCGCCGCCCCCGGTCACCGGCAACGCCTATGACGCCGATCTGCCGCAGATCCCCGACAACTGGCAGGCGGCCATCGACGCCTTCGAGAGCGACCCCTATGTCGCGCGCATCTTCGCGCCCGAAATGATACGAAATCTTGTCCTGACAAAGCGGCAGGAACTGCATTACATGCAGGAACTTACCCCTGAAGAACGGGTCATCATCTATCTCGACACCGTATAGGAGAGGCTATGAAAATCGGCATCCTCATCACCGGCCATCCGCCCGAGGAAATGTCTGACGGCGGGCGTTACGACGCCTATTTTGCGCGGCTCCTGGGCGACCGCGATTTCACCTATCAGGCCTGGTCCGTCGTTGACGGCGAGATGCCGCAGGGCGTGCATGACGCCGAAGGCTGGCTGATCACCGGGTCGCGCCATGGCGCCTATGAGCCCCACCCCTGGATTCCGCCGCTGGAGCAGTTCATCCGCGACTGCTACGCCGCGCATGTGCCGATGATCGGCGTCTGTTTCGGCCACCAGGTCATCGCCCAGGCGATGGGCGGCAAGGTCGAGAAATTCGCAGGCGGCTGGTCCGTGGGCCGCGTGGTCTATCCGATCGAGGGGCAGGAGTATGCCATCAACGCCTGGCATCAGGATCAGGTGGTGGAAAAACCCGCAATGGCGCAAGTGATCGGCGCGACGGATTTCTGCGCCAATGCGGCCCTGCTCTATGATGACCGCATCTGGACCATTCAGCCCCATCCCGAATACGAATCCGATTTCATCGGCGGGCTGATCCGCCATCGCGGCAAGGGCGTGATCCCCGATGCGCAGCTCGACAGTGCAACCGCCGCTCTGACGCAACCGCTCGACAATCATGCGATAGCTGCCAAGATGGCTGCATTCTTCAAGAAAGAGAGGGCCTGATGGCCGACAGGATGACAGATCTGCCCGAAGCGGCACAACTTTATCTCGAAGGCAGGCGGCTGGACGAGGTCGAGTGCATCATCTCCGACCTGCCCGGCATCGCGCGCGGCAAGGCCGTGCCTGCGTCCAAATTCGCGCGCCAGGAATATTTCCACCTGCCCGACAGCATCTTTTTCCAGACCATCACCGGCGACTGGGGCGAAGCGGCGGGGGATGACGGGTTCATCGAAAAGGACATGATCCTGCGCCCCGACATGAGCACCGCAACCGCCGCCCCCTGGACCGCCGACTGGACCCTGCAGGTGATCCATGACGCCTATGACCGCAACAACAAGCCGGTCCCCTATTCGCCGCGCAACGTGCTGAAACGGGTGGTGGACCTTTACCGCGCGCAGGGCTGGGAACCGGTGGTGGCCCCCGAGATGGAATTCTTCCTGGTCGCGCGCAACCTCGACCCCGCGCATGAGATCCAGCCGATGATGGGCCGCTCCGGCCGCCCCGCCGCCGCGCGGCAGGCCTATTCGATGACCGCCGTCGACGAATTCGGCCCGGTGATCGACGACATCTACGATTTCGCGGAAGCCCAGGGTTTCGAGATCGACGGCATCACCCAGGAGGGCGGCGCGGGCCAGCTGGAGATCAACCTGATCCACGGCGACCCGGTCAAGCTGGCTGACGAGGTCTTCTACTTCAAGCGCCTGATCCGCGAGGCGGCGCTGCGCCACGACTGCTATGCCACCTTCATGGCCAAGCCGATCGCGAATGAACCCGGCAGCGCCATGCACATCCATCATTCCGTGCTCGACAGCAGCACCGGCAAGAACATCTTTTCCGACGCGCAGGAGGGCGAGACGGACGCCTTCATGTATTTCATCGCCGGGCTGCAGAACCACATGCCCGACGCGCTGGCGGTGATTGCGCCCTACGTCAACAGCTACCGGCGCTACGTCAAGGATCACGCCGCCCCGATCAACCTCGAATGGGGCCGCGACAACCGCACAACCGGCATCCGGGTCCCGCTGTCGAAACCGAACTCGCGCCGGGTCGAAAACCGGATTCCGGGCATGGATTGCAACCCCTACCTCGGCATCGCCGCCAGCCTCGCCTGCGGCTATCTGGGGCTGATGGAACAGAAGAAACCGAAAGAAGAATTCATGGGTGACGCCTATGACGGTGACGGCGACATCCCGCAGGTGCTGGGCAATGCGCTGGACCTGTTCGAAGAGGCCACCAAGCTGCACGAGGTCCTCGGCCCCGATTTCGCGCGGGTCTATGCCATCGTGAAACGCGCGGAATACGACGAATTCCTGCAGGTCATCTCGCCATGGGAGCGCGAGCACCTTCTGATGAACGTGTAATGCGGCGCGCCGTGCAAAAGCCTGCATAGGAACCTGACGTGAACCTGCTCTATGCCAATGACCGGCGCGGCCAGTATCCCCAAAGCTGGTATGCGGCCACCGCGACCCCGCTGGAACGATTCGGGGTGCTCAAGGGGCATCACAAGGCCGATGTCTGCGTGGTCGGCGGCGGCTACACCGGCCTGTCGGCGGCGCTGCATCTGGCCAAGGCCGGGCGCGACGTCATCCTGATCGACGCACAGCGCGTGGGCTTTGGCGCCTCGGGCCGCAACGGGGGGCAATTGGGCAGCGGTCAGCGCGTGGAACAGGATGCGCTGGAAAAGATGCTGGGCCAGGACCATGCCACCCGCCTGTGGCAGATGGGCGAAGAGGCCAAGGCGCTGGTCAAATCGCTGATCGCCGAACACGGAATCGACTGCCACCTGAAACCCGGTGTGGCCTGGACCGCCTCTGACGAGGGCGACCTGGCGCATTTGCACGCCTACGCCGCACATCTGGAAAACCGCTATGGCTATGACCAGATCGAGGTGCTGGACCATGCCGCCCTGCAGGGCGTCTGCCCCTCCCCCGATTACGTCGGCGGCATCCTCGACATGGGCGCGGCCCATCTGCACCCGCTGAACTTTGCCCTGGGTCTGGCCCGCGCCGCGAAAGAGGCCGGGGTGCGGATATTCGAGACCTCCCCCGCACATCACATCGACGAAGCCTCCCCCTGCACCGTCCAGACCGATGCCGGGCGGGTCGAGGCGGAACACGTCATCCTGGCCTGCAACGGCTATCTCGGTGGGCTGAACCGCAAGGTCGCGGCACGGGTCATGCCGATCAACAATTTCATCGCCGCCACCGAACCGCTGGGCGACCGGATCAGCGACGTGCTGCCGCGTGATGTGGCCGTGGCCGACAGCCGCTTTGTCGTGAACTACTTCCGCCTGTCCCATGACGGGCGGCTGCTGTTCGGCGGCGGTGAAAGCTATGGCTACCGCTTCCCTCAGGACATTGCCGCCAAGGTGCGCAAACCGATGTCGGTGATCTTTCCGCAGCTCAGCGATGTGCGCATCGACTACGCCTGGGGCGGCACATTGGGCATCACCATGAAACGCCTGCCCTATGTGGCGCGTGTCGGGCGCAACATCCTGTCCGCCTCGGGCTATTCCGGGCATGGGCTGGGCACCGCGACCCATGCAGGCGCCCTGATGGCACAGGCGGTGACGGGCGAGAGCGACGGGTTCGACACCATGGCAGCCATCCCCAACACACCCTTCCCCGGCGGCCCTGCCATGCGGTCTCCTCTGCTGGTGCTGGCCATGAGCTGGTACAGCCTGCGCGACCGCCTGGGCGTCTGATCCAGGGCCTGTGGACGCAGATGAATGTCCATTGGCCCTGCAGCGGGTCACAAAAACTTAACGCGATGACGCCGCGAAAACGCTTTCTGCGTGCAGCTTTTTGTTTTACAAAAACGAAAATGACTATTTGGGAAAGATGAAATGACCCTTCCTGACCTGCACCGCGCCGAACCCATCCCGCCAGCGGCGATGGCCGAGATCACCCGGTTGATGGAGGATGCCGACCTGTTCCGCTATACCGCCGCATCCGACGCGCCGGTGACACTGCTGGAACAGGAATTCGCACAGATGATGGGCAGCAGCTATGCGCTGGCGGTCTCTTCCTGCTCTGCCGCGCTGTTCCTCTCGCTCAAGGCGCTGGACCTGCCGGAAAAGGCGTCGGTCCTGATCCCCGGCTTTACCTTTGCCGCCGTGCCTTCCGCCGTCCTGCACGCCGATTGCCTGCCGGTGCTTTGTGAAGTGGGCGAGAATTACCGCATCGACATGGATGATTTCGCGGCAAAACTGCCCGGCGTGAAAGCGGTGATCGTCAGCCACATGCGCGGCCATACCTCCGACATGGATGCGATCATGGCGCTCTGCGATGCCGCCGGGATTCCCGTGGTCGAGGATGCGGCACATTCGCTTGGCACGCTGTGGAAGGGCCGCAGGATCGGCACCATCGGCCGGATCGGCTGTTTCTCCTTCCAGTCCTACAAGATGATCAACGCAGGCGAAGGCGGGATCATGATCACCGATGACCCGGACCTGGCGGCGCGCGCCGTCATCATGTCCGGCGCCTATGAGCACAACTGGAGCAAGCACGCGGTGCTCAAAGATGCCTTTGCCCCGCTTCAGAACACCCTGCCCCTGTACAACATGCGCATGTCGAACCTTGCCGCTGCGGTGATCCGGCCACAACTGCCGGAACTGCCGCGCCGGGTGCGCGACGGGCTGCGCAACCACGATCATGTGGCGGCGCGCCTCTCGACCTCACCCCATATCCATGTGCCCGCCCCGCTGGAGGGTGAACAGCGCGCCCCGGATTCGATCCAGTTCAACCTGGTGGACATGGATGATGCCGCGATCCGCAGCTTTGCCGCAGCCGCCGATGCGCAGGGCGTCAAGGTGCAGGTCTTTGGCCAGAGCACGGACAACGCGCGGGCCTTCTGGAACTGGAAATTCATCCCCGACCTGCCGGAACTGCCCCGGACCCGCGCCATGCTGATGCAGGCCTGCGACGTGCGCCTGCCCGTTCAGCTGACCATGGAACAACTTGATGCGGTCTGCGACGTGATCCTGCACGCGCTGGCGCAGACCACAAAGGCCGCAGCGGCCTGACCGCAGGGCAGCGCCGGCAGCAGAGCAGCAGAATGCCGCGCAACTCCGACTCTTGGCGGCGGGTTTTCTGAATCAAGTCAGTGGGCCGTGCCAAGCAATTCCGACCTAAACCAGACTTTGGGCGTGGTATGGGGCAAGGTCAGGTGAGCGGACTTTCTTGCCATCAAACATGAGCACCCAGGCCCGGAACAAGCCGAAGGCGCCGGGCCATCGCCTGCCCGCCCCTCGGGTAGGCGATTTGGTGA
>NZ_JARAMM010000027.1:0-30650 GCF_028807335.1 Sulfitobacter sp. PR48
GACGCAGGCTGCGGGAAAATCCGTCAAACCCGAAGGGCGGCGATTTCACTTCATTTCAACGTCTTGGGTCGCTTGCAAATAGAACCATTATTGGCTGCACGCCCCAAACCTTTGAAATTTCGTGAAATCGCCGCTGAGTATATAGAATTGATGGGTCCAGAGCCTAAACAAGCAAGCGACATCGAACCGACCCGTTTCCTGCGCATTGGTCTCTGACTGATCGTCAAACCGGCGATGTGCCGCGCAGGTCACCAGGCGCCGCTCCGCCGCGAAAACCCCCACCGCATGCCAGCCTCACGGTCCAATTGGAGCGTCCCGCCTTTGACCTGATACATCCGGTATCGGCGTTTCAGGTTGAAGGCGGGGCGATTTAACGAAATATTCTGCTTTTTTGCGCAGTTTCGCTCCAACCCACCGAGTCGGAGAGAGAAATGAGCATTCAGGAACCAATGGCCATCCCCATGCGGGAAAAGGGCTTCATGATGGGCTATCTAGAGGCGCTTTCGCTGGTTGAGCGACTGCACCGTCTGCTGCTGGACGTGATCAAGGATGAATTCGAACGCGTCGGCGTGCTGGAAATCAACGCGGTCCAGGCCCTGCTACTGTTCAACATCGGCGACAATGAGGTAACGGCAGGCGAATTGAAAAGCCGGGGCTACTACCAGGGCTCCAACGTCAGCTACAACCTCAAGAAACTGGTCGAAATGGGCTATATGCACCACAACCGGTGCGAGATTGACCGCCGCTCGGTCCGGGTCCGCCTGACCGAAAAGGGGCGCAACATCCGCGATGTGGTGTCGGATCTCTTCTCGCGCCATGCCGACGGGCTGGAGGAAAAGGGCGTGCTGGGGCCTGCAGGCATTGCCGACATCACCCTGTCGCTGAAACGGATGGAACGCTACTGGACCGACCAGATCCGGTATATCTACTGATCTGTGCCCGGGGTGTCTGGGGCAGGCCCCAATATGGTGGAAACAAAATGCGCATTATTTCCCCCTGCCTCCGGATCGCTTGCGATCCGGTTCGCACCCGACCCCGCCCCCGTCAAACCGCAGGTTTGCCTCCGGCAAAACGGCGGGTGCGAAACTCCGACCTCGCAAGATGCTGCAAAGTATGGAGAAATGGAAATGCCTCGCCAAATGGAGGGCCGCCCTCGGTGCCGGGTGCGAACCTGCCGTTGAGAGCTGTATTCAATGAACCGAACTTTGAGTCCGGGTGACTACAGCGTTTCGGGATGGACTTGAAACATCCAACATCACTTTTCGCGTTCGACCGAAGGGAGAGGCAGCGAACAAGCGATTCAGGTATATCCCGAAGCGCTAAAGTTCCGAAACCACCAGACCCTCCAGTTCCTTCAGCAATTTTTCCTTCATCGCACGGGCATAATCGGCAAAACCGATGGCCGTCTGCACAAAGGCGCCGGGCCCCATGATCACCTCCGCCCGGAAGTAGGAGGACAGCTCCGCGATCTCGGCCTGGCGGATGTCGGTGGAGCGGGGGTTGTCCACCCCGATCACCAGCGCATTGATGGTCACGCCGCTGTCTTCAAGCTGTGTCCTGACGGTGCGGGGGCGGGGGCCGAGGTTGGATTTGCCATCGCCTGAAATATCCAGCGTCCGCTTCCAGCAGTCGCTCTGGGCAGTGAGCCTGCGCACCCCTTCGGCCATCGCCACCCCCAGCGCCGTGCCGGGGGGCGTGCTGCGGCGGCTGGTCTGGCGCAGGGTCTCGATCACCCCGTCAAGGGTGGCGGCGCTGTCCAGGTCGGTCCAGGGCACCAGCTCCACCTGTTCCTGCGGGCCGCTCCATTCGAACACCATCAGCCGGACAGGGGCCTGCGGCATCGCCAGAATGCGGGCACGCACCTCCGCACTGTCCAGCGCCTCTGCCACACCGCCGATCTGCTGGCGATATTCCCGCGCATCGACAGAGCCGGAGACATCCAGCGCCAGGGCAAGCGCCTGACGGCAATCCGCAAGGGCCTGTCCCGCCCCCGGCAGGCTGCCCAGCATCAGGGCGCCCGCAAGCACAGCCAGGCGGATCACCTGTCCTCCTTATGGCGCATCAGACCGCCGATTGCCGCCGGGGAGACTTCGCGCACCAGCTTCTGGCGCATCGCGCGGGCAAAATCGGGAAAACCGTCCGCGATCACCAGAAAGGCCCCCGGCCCGTGCAGCACCTCGCGCCGGTAAAAGGCAATCAGCCCCAGTTCCCCCTCGAAATCGGCCGCATTGATCGCCAGCCCGTTCACCGTGACCCCGTCAAAGGCGAATTCGCGGTAGGCGATGGCGGGGCCGAACCCTTCGTTGTTCTGCCCGTCCCCCGACATGTCCAGGGTCTTGTCCAGACAATCGGGCGCGCGCGCCAGCAGGCCCGCGCCAAACCCCAGCGCATAGCCCATGGCGGTGGGAAACTCGGTATGACCGCGCAGGCTTGTCGCCACGGTCTGTGCCGCCCCGGTCAGGACCGCCGGGCTGTCGATCATCGTCCAGTCGAGAATGACCTGCTGGTTATAGCGCCCCGACCATTCGTAAACGGCAAGCGCCACCGGAAGATCCGCGGCAAAGAAGGCCGCGGCCACCTCCGGCGATGCCAGTGCCGCCGCCGTGCCCTGCCGCTGCAGCCGGTCCTCGGAAGGATCCACCGAACTGGAGACATCCATCGCCAGCGCCAGCGCCAGACGGCAGTCAGCCGCCGCCGCGGGAACGGCAAGCAGCATCAGAAGGGCGGCGGCTCTTACCAATGACCGGTATTTTCCATGCTCGCCCAGGGCTCCTGCTCGGGCAGGGCATCCCCTTCCTGCAACAGCTCGACCGAGATGTTGTCGGGGCTGCGCACAAAGGCCATGCGCCCGTCGCGCGGCGGACGGTTGATCGTCACACCCTGGTCCATCAGGCTCTGGCACATGTCATAGATATTCTCGACCGTATAGGCGAGATGGCCGAAATGCCGGCTGTCGCTGGGCAGTTCATCATCCCCGTCCCAGTTATAGGTCAGTTCCACATCCGCATGGCCGTCATCCATGCCGGGAGGGCACAGGAACACCAGCGTGAACCGCCCGCCCTCATGGTCGATCCGGCGGCGTTCGATCAGCCCCAGTTTCTTGTAAAAATCAATCGAGACATCAAGGTCTTTGACGCGCACCATGGTGTGCAGGTATTTGATCGGCATGCGGGGGCTCCTTCTTCGCATTCTCGGGCAGAACCTAGCATGGTCGGGGCAGAGTGCCAGCCCTTCGAACAGCGCGGGCAGGGGGCGTCAGAACTTCGACCGCACGCCCAGCGATACCGAGAGCTCCCGCGTCTCGTAACGGCTGACATTGGACGAGGTGCGCCCGGCGCTGATGCGCAGGTTCGGTGCGAAACCGGCATAGTCGAGGTCGGCAAAAAAGAAATTCACGTCGGCAAAGACCGACCGGTCCTGCCGCCCGCCCGGCACGGCGAAGAAGACCGCGAAATCGGGGTAGTCGGAATAGCCCGCCGTGATACCTGTCGAGACCTGCGCCGGCCCGATCTGCCGCCCCAGCACATAGCTGGCGCGCAGCGTGGCGGCGCTGTAGCGCGCGTTGAAAAAATCGCTGTCCGTGTGCCGCAGGTTCAGGGCGAGCGAAATGCCGTCTCCGTTCTCCAGCTTGCGCCGCAGCCCGGCATCAAGATCCAGCACCGTGGTGTCGAAGCGGTCGCCAAGGGCCGATTGCCGTTGTTCCAGCTTCGCGCCCAGGTTCAGCCGCGTAGCATTGTTCAGCCGCCAGGCCGCCCCGGCGCCCAGCCGCAGGAAATCGAACGATACGTCGCCACCGCTCCAGTAGCGACCGGCAGCGACGTCGGTCTGCAGCAGCGTGCCGCCGTCGCCCAGGACCTGCTCATGGCTCAGCCCCAACTCGGCGAAGGTCGCGCCGTAATCGCTGTTCGTGGCCGTCGGCGCCTGCGCCTTGGCGCTGTCGTTCAGCGCCACCCGACGGACGTAGAGCCGCCCTTCCAGCGTCGTGCGGCTGGTCCGGTCTTGCCGCAGCTTGTAGCCCAGCCGCGTGTCGAGATGCCCGACCGTTCCCGACAGCGCCTTCGCCGCGCCGCTCAAGGTGCCGATGAAGGGCAGCCCGTCGATGATCTGCACCGCCATTTCCGAGCCGTTGTTGACGTTGCTGGACGGGCGCAGCCCGCCCTGGATGCTGAACTGCCAGGGGTTCTCGGCGCGCAGCCGCGCATAATCGCGGCCCAGCTGGGCCTCGGTCCGCGCGTCGGGCGCATTCTGGACCGCCCGGCGTACCCAGATCTGGGAGAGGGTCTTGCGGTCTTCGCGGTAGGACATGGAGGCTGCCAGGCGCGCCGCCTCGAACCTGTTCTGCGGCGTTTCCGCCAACCGGTAGGCACGGGCGGCAGCGCGGCGCGCCTCGCTCGGCTGCTGCAACTGGCTATGGGCCTGCGCCAGCGTGAAATGCGCAAAGGCCGAACGCGGATCGGCCTGCAGCAACCCCTCGGCCAGGCGATAGGCCAGCACCGGCTCCCCGTCCTTCAATGCCTGCACCGCGATCGCGCGTGCCTCGGGCAGGGTGATGCGGGTTTCCTGGGCCCTGTCCTGTGGCGGGGCCGGGGTCTGGCCACCGGCCGTCAGCGGCGCGCAGAGCACGGCGCCTAGGGCTGCCGCCCGCAGCCACCGCTTCCTGCCCCCCCGGCACATCACTGGCGCTTACGGGTGGGGCTGGTTGCAGAGCGGATCGGCCTGGGGCTGCCCGCAGGCGGCAAGCACGAATATGCCCCATTCGATCTCGTTGCTGAAAGTGTCGATGTGGTCGTCGACCCGGATGCCGCCCGCCACCGCCGTCGCGCCGTCTCCGCCAAAGATGCCACCGTAATCGCCTACGGGGATGTCGTTCTGCGTCGCGATGCCCTGAAATGTCCCGTCCTCGGCAATTCCCGTGTTATCGAGCGCAATATCCTCCAGCTGAAGCGGGTTCGCCGCGTTCGGGAAGATGCCGGGACCCGAGTTGTCGTGATCGACCGCGATCCGGTTGTAGATGATCCCCGCCACCTGCGCGTCCGAGAAATCGGCGGTGATCAGAACGTCGCCCCGTGTCTCGGCAGCCTGCGCCGAGAGTACGGCAGGGTTGGTGCCCGGGGCTGTCGGCAGCAGATCCTCGTTGGAGCCCGGACCGTTCAGCAATCCCACATAAGTGCCGGCATAGCTGACCAGGCCGCCATCTGTTTCCGATCCCGGCTCCACCGGAGGGGAATAGGCCGTGGCTTCGTTGGAATAGGCCAGCCCGCCAAAGACCTGCTGGAATTGCACGCCGCTCACGATCACGGCCGCCTGCACCCCGTCAATCTCGCGCACGAAGGCGGTGTTGTGCCGGTCGAGCGAGCCATCCTGCGCCGTATAGGCCTGGTATCCGGCCTGGTCGAGCGCCGCACGGCGCCGATAGACGCCGGTCAGCGGGCCGTCGTCGGCGGGTGTGCCGACCACTGTCAGCGTCTGGTTGCGCGGATCATAGGTGAAACTCTCAAGATTGCCCGCAAGCACCTCGGGGATCGGGGCAACGCCATTGCCCGGATCGCCGCCCGTATCCGTGGTTGTCCCACCAAAAGGCGGCGTGCCGCCGCAGGCCGACAAGAAAACAGCGGCCCAGGTCAGCGCAATTGCGGTGCGTTTCATTTTTTCTGCCCTCAATATATATCTTTGTTTTTTCGCACCCTCCCAAACCCCCGCCTGCCTTGTCAACGCGCGATAGGGGGGTGTGTCATTTTCCTGCCCCAGTGCATCCCAAAAACAATACCGCATATCGTGGTTCCTGTGGTGCACCGCCGCAGATATAGTAAATCCCGAATCCCAAGCCCATCACAGGACGCGCCCCATGACCCTCACGCCAGAGCAACAAGCCGAAATCGACACCCTGCGCAGCCAGTCGCAGCAGACCCTGCGCGCCACCGTGCCGGGGATGGAGGCGCATCTCTACAAGGCGCATGAGGTGCTCGACCACGGCTTCATCCGGGTGATCGACTACATGGGCGACGATTCAGCGATCTGCCAGGCCGCACGCGTCTCCTATGGCAAGGGCACCAAGAGCGTGCAGAACGACGAAGGGCTGATCCGCTACCTGATGCGGCACTGGCATTCGACCCCCTTCGAGATGTGCGAGATCAAGCTGCATGTGAAACTGCCCGTCTTCGTCGCGCGCCAGTGGATCCGTCACCGCACCGCCAACGTGAACGAATATTCCGCCCGCTATTCGATCCTGGACCGCGAATTCTACATCCCCGCGCCGGAACACATCAACGCGCAATCCGTGGTCAACAACCAGGGCCGCGGCGGTGTGCTGGAGGGGGAGGAGGCCGCCCGCGTCCTCGAAATCCTGAAATCCGACAGCAACCGCGCCTATGACCATTACGAACAGATGATCAACCAGGACGGCCAGGACGGTCTGGCCCGCGAACTGGCCCGCATGAACCTGCCCGCCAATGTCTATACCCAATGGTACTGGAAGGTGGACCTGCACAACCTGTTCCACTTCCTGCGCCTGCGCGCCGACGCCCATGCGCAATACGAGATCCGGGTCTATGCCGATGCGATCTGCAAGGTGGTGGCCGATTGGGTGCCAGCCGCTTACGGCGCCTTCGAGGATTACCGTCTTGGGGGGGCGACGCTCTCCGGCAAGGCGCTGGACTGCCTGCGGCGGATGCTGAAGGGGGAAAAGGTGACGCAGGAGACGTCGGGGATGAGCAAGGGGGAATGGCGGGAGTTTGAGGGCGTTTTGAACGACCCCACGTAGGGTGCGCATTCATTGCGCACCATCCCCCGCGCAACCTTTCGCTGCCGGTGCGCATGAATGCTGCCTGCGCCGGATGCTGAAGAGGTGACGCAGGAGAATTCAGGGATGTCCAAGGTGGAATGGCGGGAGTTTGAGGGAGTTATTGGGTGAGTAAGAAATATCAGGTATTCATTAGCTCAACGTACACTGACCTTGTAGAAGAACGAAAAGGGGTTGAGGAAACTATTATCCGTGCAGGGGATATACCTGTCGGCATGGAAGCGTTTCCTGCTGCGGATGAAGAGCAATTTGAGTTCATCAAGAGTATTATAGATCAGTGTGATTATTATGTACTGATAGTTGCGGGCAGATACGGAAGCCTATCTGACGATGGGCATAGCTACACGGAGAAAGAATTTCGTTATGCGGTGGAAAAGAAAATTCCGGTCCTTTTTATGCTCCGCGAAGACATTGACAAGTTGCCAGCCGATAAGACCGAACAGGATCGGGATGCTAGGGAAAAATTGAATAAATTTATCGCCCTTGCATCAAACGGCAGACTGCGGAAAACTTGGTCAACGATTGATGGGCTGAAGTTGCTTGTACGTGAAGCACTTGACCATTCCAAAGCAACAAAGCCACGACCAGGTTGGGTGCGAGGCGACTTAGCGGCTAGCCCTGAACTTCTAAAGAAAATAGCAGAGCTAACGCTACAGAAGGATGAGTTGAAGAAAGCTGCTCAGTCTGAAAGCCCAGTTATATTGCCAGAAAAATTTGAAGTAGAACGAGATTTCAATTTAGATGTATTGCATTTTGAGATGGTTCATGATGAGTACGGCAACGAATGGGCTTCCGAAAAAACTTCGCAGATCTTGGTGGCCTCTAGCAAGGTGTTTGCGTTTGTTGCACCTAGCATGCGTGGTCCGCTGATTCACAGAGAACTTAGTCGAAAAATTGCCGTGTTTGCGCTTGGGGGAAAAGAATCTCGAATTGTAGAGGTGCAAAATGTCAAGATTGAGGAAGGTGATTTTCATGACATCCTCTTACATTGGGAAGCGCTAGGCTTGGTAAAAACTTTTCGCGAGAAAACAAGTAAGGGCAACAACGATGATTTTTCCGAAATTACAGATGCGGGTAACAGGAAAATGCTCTCCGATAGGATTGGGCTTGGAAACTAAACATGACTGGGCTCAACTTTTCTTGCATATAAATTTCGATTTTCAGCAAATTATTCTACATTATGCCAAATCTCCGATTTGGCAGCGCCCGAACCGCCCCCGTCGTGCCGGAGGCACGCCTGCGGCGTGACGCGGGCGCTTCGCACCAGCCCCTCGGTTCGGGCGCGGTGCTCCTTTTCAATTCACCGTAGGGTGCGCATTCATTGCGCACCATCCCCCGCGCAACCTCGTGCTATCGGTGCGCATGAATGCGCACCCTACGGTCGCTCCCGCCTCGCAACCTTTCGCTGTCGGTGCGCATGAATGCGCACCCTACGGTCGCTTCCCCCGCGCAACCTGGCGCTGTCGGTGCGCATGAATGCGCACCTTACGGACGCTCCTCCCGCGCAACCTGGCGCTGCCGGTGCGCATGAATGCGCACCCTACGGGTGGTCGCGATGCCATGATGAAAATGGCCAATCCTCGGGGCGTTCCACAAATCCGTGTTTCACCGGATTGTGCCAACAATACGCGATATGGTTGTGAAAATCGGCCTCATTTCGAATATGATGCTCCCAGAACCGCCGCTGCCAGAGGCCACGCTCTCGCCGCACGACATGGCTCAGCCGCCGATGGCCCATTGGCACTCTGCGCGAAAACCTGGCCTTGATCACCTGCACCCGAGTCGAGAAATCCCTGTCCCCCTCGGGCAAGGTCCACACACAATGCATGTGATCGGGCAAGACGACCCATGCATCAATCCTGAAGGGCCGCTCTTCCCGCGTCCTGCGCACCGCCATCCGCAGGCTTTCGATATGGTCCACCAACCACCACGCGCCGCGCTCTGCCAGCGTGACGGTCAAAAACACACTGGCACCAGGCTGGCGGGGACGACGGTAATTGGGCATGGTCAATTTGTGGCAAATCAAGGTTAATGGAACATGAAACGCCATATGCCCATACCCCAAGGAAAGCCTCCAACATGATCCTCTACGGCCTGCCCACCTGTTCCGAGTGCAAGAAAGCCACCAAGGCGCTGAGCGACGCGGGCCATCGTGTCACCCTGCGCGATGTCCGCGCCGATCCGCTGAGCGAGGCGGAATGGGCGCCCCTGATCGCGGAATTCGGGGACAATATCATCGACCGCAAATCCCAGACCTACCGCAACCTCAGCGTCTGGATGCGCGAGAGCGAGGCCGAGGCGCAGCTGCTGGACCAGCCCGCCCTGATGGCCCGCCCCATCCTCACCGATGGCACGCGGTATACGCTGGGCTGGGACGATGCCGCACAGGCCGTCTGGCTGGGCTGAACAGCGGCCATTGCCAGGGCACGCAGCGATCTACGCGGCGGCACCGCGGGATGAAACCCAGCCTGCGGTTTCCCGGTCCGGGCGCGTGGTCCCGGACAAAGACCTCACGGTGCGCACCGGAAACCAGAAATAAATAAACATTAACAATGACTTAATGTTCACACCTGTGAGCCCTCCGGCACCTCATTGACAGCCGCGAAAATCCCCCCAGACTCTGCCCATGTTCGACCTGTCCCATCCCCCCGCGGATTTCCTTGAAAATCCCTTCCCGCATTACGACCGCCTGCTGGCCGAGGCCCCGGTCTGCCCGCAGCCCGACGGGTCATTCCTGATCAGCCGCCATGCCGATCTGAACGCGATCTACCGCGACACCACGCTCTATATCTCGGACAAGAAACAGGCCTTCGCGCCCAAGTTCGGCCCTGGCTCGCCGCTCTACGAACACCACACCACCAGCCTCGTTTTCAACGACCCGCCGTTGCACACCCGCGTGCGGCGCATCATGACCTCGGCGCTGACGCCAAAAGCGCTGGCGCGGATGGAGCCGGGGCTGATTGCCACCGTCGATCACCTGCTGGAAGACATGCCGCCGGAGGCCGACCTGATCGAGGATTTCGCCTCCTCCATCCCGATCCAGATCATCGGCAACCTGCTGGATGTCCCGATGGAAGAACGCGCGCCCCTGCGGGACTGGTCGCTGGCCATCCTCGGCGCGCTGGAACCCACGCTGACCGAGGCGCAGCTGGCCCGTGGCCACCGGGCGGTGAGAGAATTCAAGACCTATCTGCAAGACCTCATCGCCCGCCGCCGCGCCGATCCGGGTGATCCGGAAACCGATGTGCTGACCCGCCTGATCAACGGTGACGACAGCGGCAGGCTGACCGAGACCGAGCTGATCCAGAACTGCATTTTCATCCTGAATGCGGGGCATGAGACCACGACCAACCTGATCGGTAATGGCCTTGCCTTGCTGAATGATTTTCCTGATCAGAAACAACGGCTTATCGAGGATTCCGCCCTGATCGACACGATGGTGGAAGAGGTGCTGCGCCTGCGGTCTCCGAACCAGTTTGGCAACCGTGAGACAACGGCCCCGGTCACGTTGGGCGGGTACGGGATTCCGCCGGGCAGCAATCTGCACCTGTGCATCGGTGCCGCCAACCGCGATCCGGCGGTGTTTGAGGATCCAGGCGTCTTTGACATCGCGCGCCGGCCCAACCGGCATCTGGCCTTTGCCGGCGGGCCGCATGTCTGCGTCGGGCTGACCCTGGCGCGGATGGAGGGGCGTATTGCGATTGCCCGTTTCCTGCGCCGCTATCCGTCCTACCGGCTCACGGAGGGTCGCGTGCCCGGCGGGCGCATCCGCTTTCACGGCTACCAGCATCTGCCTGCACAATTGGGGTAGGGGCGGGCGCCAGTCACCCCTGGACACCGGCAAATGCGGCAATAAACGCTGGACAGCTCCGCCCCGCGCGGTCACACTTGGGCGATATAGCGGTATGATAAATGAGGGATAATATGCGTTTCACAACCGGCGCGATGGCCGCCATCGCCATGACATTTACCACGCTGATGCCTGCGCAGGTCGCGGCTCAGCCCAAGATTTATGCCTATCCGGCCAGCGCAAATTACTGCCCGGCGGGCCTGCAGCCCATCACCATCGCGGGGGTCATCTGCTGCGGTACGCCGAACCAGAGCATCTCATACCAGCAGGCCATGGCCCATCCGGTACGCAGACACAAACCGGTCAGGAAGACTTACGTGCGCTCGGCGCGTGCGCATTGTCAGGCGGGCCTCAAGGGCTGCGACTGATGTGATCGGGCGGTCCCGGTGCCATGCCGCCGGGACCGGATCGGTCAGAGCAGCGCCAGATCGGTCGCCATCTGACGCCCGTCGCGTCCCTCGGTGAGCTCGAAGCTCACTTTCTGCTCGTCAGCAAGGCCGGTCAGGCCGGACCGCTCCACTGCAGATATATGTACAAAAACGTCGTTCCCCCCACCTTCGGGTGCGATGAAACCGTACCCTTTGGTTGTGTTGAACCACTTCACGGTGCCAGTTGGCATAATGTCCGTGCCTCCTTTGATCTTTGCTGTTCCTGCCGCGGCAGGGTGTGCCCGTTCATCGCCCGGGCCCACAGGTAAAAAGATTGAGCACTGTGCCGGAAAATCAAGTTTCCCGTCCAAATTTCCTGCAATAAACAACCGGGGAATAACAAAAGGGCCCGCAAAATGCGCATCTATGGATTGAAGAATTGTGACACCTGCCGCAAGGCATTGAAATCGCTGCCTGCTGCGGAACTGGTGGATGTGCGGGCCGATGGCCTGCCCGACGCGGTGCTGGATGCGGCCCTGGAGCAGTTTCAGCAGGCACTGGTCAATACGCGCTCGGCGACCTGGCGGGGGCTGGACGAGGCGGCGCGCGGCATGGCGGCGCGGGACCTGATCAAGGCGCATCCGGCGGTGATGAAACGGCCGCTGATTGCGGCGGGAAATGCGCTTTTCCTGGGGTGGAGCAGCCAGGTCGAGGCCGAGGTCAAAGCGCTTGCTTCCTGATCCCGGGCCCTCAGGCAGGACCCATGCTGCCCCGCAACGCCCGGTCGAATGACAGGGGGCCTGCGCCCTTGATCACCAGCACCAGCAGGACAAACACCCACAGGCCGCGCTGATCCAGCACAAGCGCATCGGGGAAGCGGTCAAACCATGCCCCCAGGGCATCGGTCTGGCCGTGGCCGTAGATGTCGGTCAGGGATTGCAGCACGACAAAGCCGATCATGCCAAGCGCCGCGAGCCGGGTGAACAGCCCCAGCACGATGGCGACGGGCAGGATGAATTCGGCCCAGGTTCCGGCGATGACGACGATCTGGTGAAACACGGAAAGCGCGTCGGAATCATATCCTGCGGCCTCGAACGCCTTGGGGAAAATCTGGGCATAGGCGCCGGCGGAAGGCATCAGGAGGCCTGCCAGACCATCGCCCAGCTTGGTCAGACCGGAGTTCAGGAAGTAGACCAGCAGGATCGCGGCAACAAGGAACCTTGCAAGCGTCGACAGGAGCCAGTCTGCCCGTGCCAGCCTGTCGGTCACGGCGAAATAATGAGACAGGAGTGATGTCATAGCGTGTCCTTGATCAAAGAGCCGTGAAGGCCCGGGCATTCAGGGCGGCGGTCAGGCTGCGGCCCAGATCGAAATCCGCGTGGCATGCGGTGGCCCTGTCCACCGCTGCGCCCAGGGTGAGACCTTCGGCAAGGGCGGCGAGCCAGTCGGCGGCACCGGCGGGCAGGGGATGCGGCGCCGGGTCGAATTCGGGCCGGGTGACCAGCACGTCCTGCGGTATGGCGGCGGGTTTGGGCGCATCGGGCTGCATGTTGAAGCGCCAGATGTCGTAGAGCGGCCAGGCCGAGCGCAGGATCACGCTGGCCGGGGCCAGCGGCAGGCGCAGTTCCGTCAGCGCCGCCGGGGTCATGCTTGCCAGCGGGGCCGGATCGAAAGCTGCGGCATCCGCCGCGTGGTAGGACCGGCGCAGGGCGAGGTCCAGCCGGGCGGCATCGGCCAGATAGCCGATCTGCGACAGGGGGGCGAAACCCTGGATGAAGGCGGGAAAATCAGCGCCGTAGAACATCATCAGCGGCGAGCGGGGTGGAAAGGCGCGGATGAACTCCAGCGCCAGCCGGTCAAACCGCTGCCCCCCGATCAGCTTGCGCACCAGCGGGAAGGCGGTGTTCATCGCTTCGGTCAGCGAGACCGTGACATTGTTGCGGTAGACCGCATAGCGCCGGCCGGCGGGGCTGGCCTTGCCATCGCTGAGGCCGTTCGGCACCGGCTGGTCCGGGTCCAGCAGGGCCTGCCGGAATGCCTCCTGCGCAGTCATCCGGCAAGCGCCCTTGCGGCGCGCTGCGCCTCTGCCCGCAGGATGGGCCAGTCGGGCACATCATTGTCCCATTCCACCAGCACCGGTTTCGGGCCGGTCTGCGCCAGCGCATAATCCAGCAGGGCCCAGACCGGATCGGCCACGGGTTTGCCGTGGCTGTCGATCAGCAGCGGCGCGCCATGATCGTCGTGATCCTCGTCATGGCCGCCGACATGCAGCTCTTCGACCCGGTCGGTCGGATAGGCATCGATATAGGCCTGCGCGCTGATCCCCAGATTGGTGGCGGAAATGAAGACATTGTTCACATCCAGCAAGAGACCACAGCCGGTTTGCCGGGTCAGCGTGGATAAAAAGTCGCATTCAGACAAGTCGGACTCGTCAAAAACAAGATAGCTGGAAGGGTTTTCCAGCAGCATCCGCCGCCCCAGCCTGTCTTGCACCTGATTGATGTGGTCCGCGACGCGGGCCAGCGTGGTCCGGGTATAGGGCAGCGGCAGCAGGTCATTCAGGAATTCCGCCCCATGGGTGGACCATGCCAGATGTTCGGAGAAACTGGCCGGTTTGGCCCAGTCGCAGAGCTTTTTCAGCCGGGCGAGATGGTCGCGGTCCAGCGGCCCTTCGCCGCCGATGGAAAGGCCGACACCATGTACCGAGAGGGGAAATTTTTCCGACAGGGCGCGCAGTTGTGCCAGCGGGCGGCCACCGTCGCCCATATAGTTTTCGGCATGGACCTCGATCCAGGCGACATCGCCG
Source organism: Sulfitobacter sp. PR48 (assembly GCF_028807335.1). Taxonomy (NCBI): domain Bacteria; kingdom Pseudomonadati; phylum Pseudomonadota; class Alphaproteobacteria; order Rhodobacterales; family Roseobacteraceae; genus Sulfitobacter; species Sulfitobacter sp. PR48. The sequence goes on from NZ_JARAMM010000027.1 coordinate 13,824, forward strand.
GGGTCATTCTGCAGGTCGTTGAAATGCTGGGGTTTGTAGCCAACGCCGGGGGCATTCGGCAGGTGGTCAAACGGGCGGGCCGCGTCAAGCATCATATCGCTCCGGGCAGCTGGGGTCGGGGGCAGAGTGGCACCCCGGACAGATGGCCCGGGGTGCGGATCCTTGGGTTATGCGGGCGGGTCGCGGTCCAGCGCCTCAAGAGAGCCCTGGCGTGGCGTCCCGTCGGCCATTTGCGGCAGCTCGATCTCGGCGCAGGTGCCTGCGTCAACCAGGGTCCAGGCGTTGCCCTGATAATCGGTCACGGAGGTGCCTGCACAGGTGGTGCCGGGGCCGGCCGCACAATCGTTTTCACCGGCAAGGCTGACGCCGTAGCATTTTTCCTTGGATGCCGCTTCGGCGGTCGTGGTGCCGTGCGCCGTCATCGCGGCGGCAACTGCGCCTGCAATGGCGAATGATTTCATGGTGTTGGACATAAAGCCTCCTGTATTCGTCATGTGGAACATGTGATGCCTTGAGTAAAGCAGTCACCGGACCTTAGCACCATTCACGAGCAGGTGTGTCACGATCCTGTCAGGAGAAACGTGAGAAATCCGGTGAAAGTTGCGCGAAGACAGCGCCATTGCGGCGAAATTGTTTCAGGCGGGGGCCGGGCGGCAGGCACCGCCCGGTGAATGTTACAACGCGCGCAGGTCCGGCGGCGTGGCCTCGGCGGCCAATGTTACAGCCACTTCGGCAAGCGGCTGCACGGATGTCTGTTTTTCGCCAAGACGGCGGACGGAGACTGTTCTGTCCTCAACCTCGCGCGCGCCGACGGCCAGGATCACGGGCACCTTGCCGACCGAATGTTCGCGGACCTTGTAGTTGATCTTTTCGTTGCGCGTGTCCGCTTCGGCGCGCACGCCTGCGGCCAGCAGTTCGGCCACGACCTCCTGCACGTAGTCATCGGCCTCGGAAGTGATGGAGGCGACCACAACCTGACGCGGGGCAAGCCAGAAGGGCAGCTTGCCTGCGTGTTCCTCCACCAGGATGCCGACGAAGCGTTCAAAACTGCCCAGCGTGGCGCGGTGCAGCATGAAGGGGCGGTGTTTGGCCCCGTCCTCGCCGATATAGGTGGCATCAAGCCGTTCGGGCAGGTTCGGGTCCACCTGGAAGGTGCCGCATTGCCAGACACGGCCGATGGCATCGGTCAGGTAGAAGTCGAGCTTGGGGCCGTAGAAGGCGCCGTCGCCCGGTTCCAGGGTGTAGGTGCGGCCGGTCTTGCGGATCGCTTCCTCCAGCGCGTTTTCGACGTAATCCCAGGATTCCTCGGTCCCCACGCGCTTTTCGGGGCGGGTGGCGAATTTGATCTCGAACTCGGGGAAGCCCAGCTCGGCATAGATCTCGGCGAGGAATTCGATAAAGCGGGCGCATTCCGCCTCGATCTGTTCCTCGGTGCAGAAGATATGGGCGTCATCCTGGGTGAAGCCGCGCACGCGCATGATGCCGTGCAGCGCGCCGGAGGGCTCGTAGCGGGTGCAGGAGCCGAATTCGGCCAGCCGCAGCGGCAGGTCGCGGTAGGATTTGAGGCCCTGATTGTAGACCTGCACGTGACAGGGGCAGTTCATCGGCTTCAGCGCATTGATGCGGGTTTCGGCCTTGTTGGTTGCGGCGGCATCGTCATTCTGGCCGTCGCGGCTCTCGTCCACTTCGACGATGAACATATGGTGCTGGTACTTGTCCCAGTGGCCCGAAAGTTCCCACAGCTTGCGGTCGACGATCTGGGGGGTGTTGATCTCGCGGTAGCCGCCCGCGCGCTGCTTGCGGCGCATGTAGTCCTGCAGGGTGGTGTAGATGGTCCAGCCGTTGGGGTGCCAGAAGACCTGACCGGGGGCTTCTTCCTGCATGTGGAAGAGGTCCATCTCGCGGCCCAGCTTGCGGTGGTCGCGCTTGGCGGCTTCTTCCAGCATGTTCAGATGCGCGCGCAGCTTTTCCTTGCCGGTGAAGGCCACGCCGTAGATGCGTTGCAGCATCTGGCGCTTGCTGTCGCCGCGCCAATAGGCGCCGGCAATGGACATCAGCTTGAAGGCGTCGCCCGGCACCTGACCGGTATGTTGCAGGTGCGGACCCCGGCAGAGATCCTGCCAGTCGCCATGCCAGTACATGCGCAGCGGCTCGTCGCCCGGAATGCTTTCGATCAGCTCGACCTTGTAGGGCTCGCCCCGCTCTTCGTAGTATTTGAGTGCAACATCACGGTCCCAGACCTCGGTGCGGACGGGATCGCGCTTGTTGATGATCTCTTTCATCTTCTTTTCGATCTCGCCCAGATCTTCGGGGGTGAAGGGCTCGGCGCGGTCAAAGTCGTAGTACCAGCCGTCCTTGATGACAGGGCCGATGGTGACGCGGGTGTCGGGCCAGATTTCCTGCACGGCGCGGGCCATGATATGGGCCAGGTCGTGGCGCACCAGTTCGTTGGCCTGATCCTCGTCCGCCATGGTGTGAATGGCGATGTCGGCGTCGCCTTCGATCGGCCAGGCCAGATCGAAATGGGCGCCGTTCACGGTGGCGCTGATGGCCTTCTTGCCGAGGGATTTGGAGATGTCTGCCGCGACTTCGCCCGCAGTGATACCTGCGTCGTACTGTCGTGCATTGCCATCGGGAAGGGTAAGGGTGATCTGGGCCATCTGGGCCTCCTCGTCGGTTTGGCGCCTACGAGACGCCCGGTTGCGGGTTATGAGGGCGCAGACATCGCGCCTGGTCGGGGGCTTGTCAACCTCGGGCGGCACCGAAGGGGGCGCGCTGTGGGAATTTTTGGCGGATGGTGTCGGGAAAGCCGGGTTTCGCCCTGATGTTTGCGCGGCGGGCGGCAGCGGGGGGCTTGCCCTTGCGAGAGTGTCGACTGCCTTGCCAATGAGCGACCGCGCAAGACCTTGCAATACCAAACGCCCGCTGAGAAATTTGAAGCATGTGTTGCGGCGATCAGTTGAAATCACAAGGTCAAAGCTGCCGTTCGCCAAGCAACCCAAGCCGCGCATTTACGGGCCGTGGTGCGGCGATCCGACCTCTGTGACTGGCACTTTATGGCGGCCAAGCACATCCTACATAACGATTTGGCATTACAGCAGCCAAATCGCCGTGCCAGGGGACGGCCCGTCATGTCGGAGACATGCCTTTGGCATGATGCGCGGCGGCCTGCGGCCTTGATTCCGCGCGGGGGGAGACGGAAAGGGCGCTTTCCGGACCTCCGCTGCGCCAGCCATGAAGGTGCCATATGCGCGCGGCGCTGATCCGCAAATGAAGACATGTCAAAAATGACATGTGAGGCTGCTGAAAAACCCGGAAACGGCTGCCGCCGGAGGTAAATCGTTCTTCTGTGCTCAGCGTTCCGTTTTTGAACGAAGGGCCGCGCCCGAGCCTGGGAGGGCGCATTGAGACGCGCATTCGGAGCGCCTCCCTTACAAATGTCAATGTTGTCAGTGTGATACGAGAAGTCACCAAAAGCGCCCTCCCGGGGGGAGGGTCGGGCGCGGCCCGGGCTGACACCCGGGCCAAGGCTTGTGGCTGGCGTCGTGGAAGAACGATTTCGTTGTTTCGGGGGGGCGGGTGCAGGAACGTGCTTTTTCAGCAATCTGACATGTCAAAAATGACATGTCTTCATTTGCGCAGAACCGGGGTCAACCGGTCATGCGTCGTAACTCGAAATCTCGATCAGGTTATGGTCCGGGTCGCGTATATAGACCGAAAGAATAGGCCCTTGGGCGCCGGTGCGTGCGATGGGCCCGGCCTCTATCGGAACGGCCGCACGCCTGAGCATTTCCACAACGATGTCCAGGGAGAGCGACGTTATCAGACACAGATCCATCGACCCTGGTGTGGGGCGCAGTGCCTTTGGTTCAAACTCCTGACCTGCCTGATGCAGATTGAACTTTTGTTTGCCAAACGCCATCGCCCTCCTTCCTTGCCCGAAGGTGGTGACCTCGAAGCCAAGAACTTTTTCATAAAACGCGCAGGTCTTGTCCAGGTCAGAAACCGTAAGAACAAGATGGTCCAGATGTGAAATTTCCAGCATTCGGTTCGCCTGACACTCAATTTCCATTGTCTGCCCGCATTGTCGCGAGATGGGAGAATGGCCGCAAGGGGTGCGTTCCCGCCCATCGCTGCATTCTCACGACTGACCGCTTGGCTTTTGGCCCGTCCTTCTTCGGTCAGAGCGCCGCGCTCCGGGTCAGTTGCTGCGGGCTGACAGACGGGCGAGCGCAAATGCATCCCCGGCTTTCACCCTGCAGCAACACGACCTAGTCTCCGCCCTTGTAAGGTCGTCCAGCGGGATTCGGGCGCAGCGCCGCAGCTGCGCGAAGCGATTTTCGGGTTGCGGTCTTGCACGGGACAACTGCGGTTTGGCGGAATAGCCTCGCCCAGAAATTTCAAAGGGGATGCTCATGCAATCACATGCCAAGGTCGTTGTCGTAGGAGGGGGATGTGTTGGCGCATCCATCCTGTTCGGGTTGACCGAACAGGGGTGTTCCGATGCCGTGTTGCTGGAGCGCAGCCAGCTGACCGCCGGGTCGACCTGGCATGCGGCGGGATTGCTGGTCACCTTTGTGCGCTCGCATGTCATCAGCCAGATGACGATGGAAACGATCCGGATCTATGCGGATGTGGAACGCCGGCTGGGCACCTCCTGCGGGCTGCGTCAGGTGGGCCAGCTGCGCGTTGCCAACACCCGGGACCGCTGGGACGAGTTCCAGAGCTATATCAGCATCGCGGAGGCGGCAGGCGTTCCGGCAGAGCTGCTGACGCCGGAGCAGGTGCAGGAACAGCATCCCTATCTTTCGCCCAGCAACTCCATTTTCGGCGGGATCCTTCACCGCGAGGATGGCTATATCAACCCGGCCGACATCACCCAGGGGCTGGCGCGGCTGGCGCGGGATCAGGGTGCCAAGATCTATCAGAACACCGAGGCGCTGTCCTATGAGAAGCGGCCCGGCGGCGGCTGGAAGGTTGTCACCTCGCAGGGCGAGATCACCTGCGATCATCTGGTCTTTGCCACCGGCAATTATGCCCGCGAAAATGCAAAGCGCGTGGGCCTCGATCTGCCCTGCATCCCGATTGTCCATCAATACTGGACCACCGAAGTGGTGCCCGCGCTGAAAGACCGCAAGGCCGCGGGGCTGCCCGAACTGCCGATCCTGCGCGACGAGGATTACGGCGCCTATCTGCGCGAGGACACAGGCGCCTTTCAGTTCGGACCCTATGAATTCGAGAAGGATCTCAAGCTCTTTGCCGTGGACGGGGTGCCGAAGGATTTCGGCGCGGACCTGCTGCCGGAGGATTTCGATGCCGTCGAGAGCCAGTGGGAGCGGGCCATCGAGCGGGTGCCGACCTTGGGCGAGGTGGGGATCAAGGCCAATACGCGCGGACCCTTCCAGATGACCCCGGACGAGATGCCGCTGTGCGGTCCTGCCCCGGGCCACGAGGGGCTGTGGCTGGCCGAGGGGGTGCCGGGTGGCATCCTCTGGGGCGGCACCATGGGCGCGCGTCTGAGCCGCTGGATCCTGAACGGCGACCCGGGCATGGACATGTCCGCGCTCGACCCGCGGCGCTTTGGCGATTACGTGACCAAGCGCTGGACCGCCGACAAGGTGCGCGAGACCTGGGGGCGGCACATGCTGGCCCATATCCCGGGTGAGGATACGCCGGCGGGCCGCCCGCTGAAGACGGTGGGGTCCTACGACCTTCTGACGGCGAAGGGCGCGGTCTGGACCGTGCTTGACGGCTATGAGATTCCGAACTGGTACGCGCCATCGCCTGAGCTGGCGCTGCCGGAGGCCAGCTTTCGCAGGACACGGTCGATGGAACATGTCGAGGCCGAGGTGCGGGCGACCCGCAGCGCGGCAGGGCTGATCGAGATGTCGCCGATGACCAAGTTCCGCGTGCGCGGGGCCGGGGCGGCGGCCTGGCTGGACGGGATCATGGCCAATGCGCTGCCGAAAGTGGGGCGGTTGAGTCTGAGCGTGGTCTGCAATCCGCGCGGCGGGATCGACGCGGAATATACGGTGGTGCGCTATGGCGAAGACGATTTCTATCTCGTCAGCACGCCGAACGGCGAGGTCCGCAACCTTGACCAGCTGTCGCGGCTCTTGCCGCAGGACGGCAGCGTGATCCTGGAAAACCTGTCCGAGCAGCTTGGCGTCATTGCCATCGCCGGTCCGAAATCCCGCGAGATCCTGCAGCCCTTGACCGACAACGACCTGTCGAACGCGGCCTTCCCCTGGCTTTCTGCCCAGTTGGGCGAGGTCGGCTATGCACGGGATGTGCGGCTGATCCGGGTCAGCTATACCGGGGAGCTGGGGTGGGAATTGCACCACCCCGTCGCCTACAACCGGCATCTGGTCGACCTGCTGCTGAACGCGGGGGCGGCGCATGGTATGGTGCCCTTTGGCCTGCGGGCGCTGGAATCGATGCGGCTGGAAAAATCCTACCGCGCGATCAACCGCGAGCTGTCGCAGGACATCTCGCCGCTGGAGGCCGGGCTGGGCCGTTTCGTCAAGCTGGACAAGGGCGATTTCCTGGGGCGCGATGCGCTGCGGGCGGAAGCGGCGGCGGGGCCGGCGCGGGTTCTGGTGACGCTGAAACTGCCGTCCTGCGATACCTCCGTCCTTGCGGACGAGGGGGTGTATCAGGAGGGCGCACTGGTCGGGCGTGTGACATCGGGCGGCTATTCCTATCATTTCGCCCATGACATCGCGATGGCGCTGGTGCCACCGGTCCTTTCGGCCGAAGGCACGGCGCTGCAGGTCTCCGTCCATGGCGAAATGCGCGAGGCGGTGGTGACCCATGACAGCATGTATGATCCCGCCAGCGCGCGCGCGCGGATGTAGAGGTAGAGGTAGAGGTAGAGGTAGGGGGCAGGGCAAGGCGGCGATCCCGTTTTGCACCAACCCCAGCCCATAACCCCGCCATCTGCCACTGGCCGCGCTTTTCATTCGCAGGCGACGCCCTAACTGCATCTGCATCATGGGCATGGCGGAAAAGTGGATGACGGACAGCACGGCAGAGGGCGTTTTCAGCAGGATCGCGGGCGAGGAAGGGGCCGGCCAGCCCGGCCCGAGCGAAGGGCGCAACGGTTTGCGGCATATCGCGGCGCTGTCGATGACCAAGGTGGCGGACGGGCTGATCGACCCCAAGCTGGTGCTGGCCTGGCTGCTCACGGCGCTGGGGGCGCCTGCGGTCTTTGCGGGCGCGCTGGTGCCGATCCGCGAGGCGGGGGCGCTGCTGCCGCAGATGCCGCTTGCGGCGCTGTTGCAGCGCTTGGCCCGGCGCAAATGGATATGGGTGCTGGGCAGCGCCGGTCAGGGGCTGGCGGCGGGCATGATCGTGCTGGCGGCGCTGTCGCTGGAGGGGCAGGCGGCGGGCCTTGCCATCTGCGCGGCGCTGGCGCTGCTGGCGGTCTGCCGGGCGGCCTGTTCGGTCTCTTACAAGGCGATCCTGGGCAAGACGGTGTCGCTGTCCCGGCGCGGTGCGGTGACCGGGCTGGCGGGGTCGGCCTCCTCTGTCGGTGTGCTGGTTTTTGCCGCGCTGCTGATCCTGGGGCCGGGGCAAAGCGCGGGGCTGGTCATTGCCGCGATTGCCCTGGCCGCCCTGTTCTGGGGGGCTGCCGCCCTGCTGTTCACCACCCTGGAGGAGGAAAGGAGCGAGACCGGCGGCGATACCATTGCCCATTTCGCGGTGCTCAGGGAAGACCCGGTGCTGTGGCGTTTCATCATCACGCGGGGGCTGCTGGTGTCGACGGCACTGGCGCCGCCCTATCTGGTGGTCCTGTCCGGGGAGAGCACGCTGGGCAGGCTCGGCGCCCTTGTGCTGGCCTCGGCGCTGGCCTCGCTGGTCAGCTCCTATGTCTGGGGGCGGCTTGCGGATCACTCCAGCCGCCGGGTTCTGATGTTCTCGGGCCTTCTCGGGGCTGTTGCCATGGGCGCGGGCGTTGCCCTTTGGGCGCTGGGGGTGGCGGGGCAGTGGATGGCGATGCCGCTGGTGCTTTTTGTCCTGATGATCGCCTATCACGGGGTCCGGCAGGGCCGGTCCACCTATCTGGTGGACCTCGCCCCAGAGGGCCGGCGCGCGGCCTATGCCGCTGTCACCAATACCGTCATCGGGGTCTTGCTGCTGGGGGCGGGGGTGCTGGGCGGCGGGGCCGCGCTGATCGGGCCCGAGGCCACTTTGACGCTCTTTGCCGTCATGGCGATTGCCGCATTTTTCACCGCGCGGGGGCTGACCGAGGCCGAAGGGCTGTGAATGTCAAACTATACGTTGACTGCGACGTTCAAGAGCGTAAAAGCGACACTAGGACCCCGGCAACATTTCCGTGAAGGAGCGCGGCATGGCAAGCTACAACCGGACATTCAACCTGACGATTGCGGATGTCGACATGATCGAGGAAGCGCTGCGCGCCCGTGGTCGTGAATTGTCCCGCATGCGGCTTGCCCTGGGCAGCGACAACCCGGCGCATATGGAATCGATCCGGGTGATCGAGGATGACCAGCGCGAGAACGAGGAACTGCTGGGTCGGCTTCACGGTCAGAAGATCTTTTACCGGCCCAAGACATCGACCTACGTCAGCGGCTGAGCCCCGCGCGCCCGCCGGGCGCGCCGGTACAACGGTAACGCGGGATTCTCGCGGTTGCCCTTGGACCCGGTGTTGCGCATGATGACCCGAAAAAGGGGGCACCATGACCATACCGGCATTTCTGGACACGAAATCAGGGCGCAGGCTGGCCTATCACCGGACCGAGGGGGCGGGTCCCTGCATCGTGTTTCTGGGCGGTCTGAAATCCGACATGATGGGCACCAAGGCGGTGTTCCTGGAGGAATGGGCGCGCCGCAACGGGCGGGCCTTCCTGCGCTTCGATTATTCCGGACATGGCGAATCGTCGGGCGATTTCACCGATGGCTGCATCGGCGACTGGGCCGAGGACGCGGCCGAGGCGGTGGCGGCGCTGACGCAGGGGCCGATCCTGCCCGTGGGCTCCTCCATGGGGGGATGGCAGGCGCTGTTGCTGGCGCGGGCGCAGCCGGAGCGGCTGGCGGGGCTGGTGACCATCGCCGCGGCACCGGATTTCACCGAAGACGGATATTGGGCGAATTTTACCGATGCGCAGCGCGCGCAGATCGAGGCGGGGCAGATGGTGGAGCTGCCCTCGGACTACATGGAGCCCTATCTGGTCACGCCGCGCATGATCGCGGACGGGCGTGAACAGCTGGTGCTGCGGGCACCGTTGCATCTGCCGTTCCCGGTGCGGTTCCTGCAGGGCACGGCAGATACCGCCGTCAGCGTTGCCACCGCCACGCGGCTGCTGGAACATGCCACAGGGCCGGACATGCGGCTGCTGCTGGTCAAGGATGCGGATCACCGGTTTTCCGACGGTCCCTGTCTGGATCTGATTGTTCAGGCGATAGATGAGGTTTTTACTGCAAATGACTGAAAAGATGGAACAACGTATTTCGCTGATTACTCTGGGCGCAGGGGATCAGGCCGGGCTGGCCGCCTTTTACGACGCCCTGGGCTGGGTCCGGGTGGAGAGCCCGGACGGCGTTGTCGCCTATGATCTGATTGGTCAGACGCTGGGACTTTACCCGATCGGGAAGCTGGCCGAGGACATTGGCGTGCCGGTGGAAACGCTGGGCCATGGGGCGATGACGCTGTCCTACAATGTGCGGGACAAGGCGCAGGTCGCCCCGCTGCTGGCGCGGGCAGAGGCCGCGGGGGGCCGTATCCTGCGGCCCGCGCATGACATCTTCTGGGGCGGGCATGTGGGGTATTTTGCGGACCCGGAGGGGCATATCTGGGAGGTCACCCACAACCCCTTTGCGCCGCTGGCCCCGGATGGCGCCTTTCGCTGGAACGGCCACGGCTGATGCGCAGACCGGCCAGCATGTGGAGCCTTGAGACCTTTGGCCGGGTCCGCCTGTCGAAACATTTCTACATGCGCGATTTCCTCTATTCGGAGATTTCGGGCTTTCACGGCATTCCCAATGTGCCGGACGATCCCGATCTGGTGATCGCGAACGGGCGGGCGTTCTGCAGCGCGCTGATGGACCCTTTGGAGGAAACCTTTGGCCGGGTCGCAGTGCGGTCGGGCTATCGCAGCCGGGCGCTGAACCGCTATGGCAACGAGAACCGCCTGAACTGCGCGCGCAATGACAACCCGCTGGAATGCCATATCTGGGACTGGGCCGGCGGTGACCGGGCCGTGGCCGGGGCCAGCGTCGTGATCCCCTGGTTTGCCGATCAATATGCCCAAGGGCGCGACTGGCGCGATCTGGCCTGGTGGGTGCATGACCATCTGCCCTATTCCGAGATGTGGTTCTTTCCCAAGCTGGCGGCCTTCAACCTGGTCTGGCGTCCGCAGCCCTGGCGCACGATTTCCAGCTATGTCGCGCCGCGCGGGATGCTGCTGCGGGCCGGAGAGGCGCCAGACGAAAATGCCGCCACCCGTGCGCGGCGCTATGCCGATTTTCCGCCCCTACGTGGCATCAAGATGCCTGATGTTGCGGCACCCCCCGGCCATGCTATAGAGGATGAAGCGGGCAATCGCCCGGACTGAAAGACTTTTGAGATCAACAAGGTGCGCTGATATGGCCGAGCCGCTGGTGCTGTTGCCCGGCATGATGTGTGACGCGCGGCTTTTCGGGCCCCAGATCGCCGAGCTTTCGGCTGACATGGCTGTCATGCTGGCCCCCATCACAAAGGGTGAACGGATCGAGGAGATTGCCTCGGGCATTCTCGACCTCTTGCCGAACCGCTTTGCCGTGGCGGGGCAGGGCATGGGCGGCGTGGTGGCGATGGAACTGCTGCGGCGCGCGCCGGACCGGGTGACCCGCATCTGCCTGATGGGCACCAATCCGCTTGCCGAAACCCCCGTTGCCGCCGCGAACCGCGAGCCGCAGATCGTGCGGGTCCGGTCGGGGCGGCTGCTTGAGGTAATGCGCGACGAAATTCCGGCGGCCAGCCTGGCGCCCGGCGGTCAGCGTGCCGAGGTGCTGGAACTGGCCCTGGACATGGCCGAAACGCTGGGGCCGGAGGTGTTCATCCGCCAGTCCCGCGCCTTGCAGCGGCGGCGCGACCAGCAGGCGGTGCTGCGCAAATGCAAGTCCCCGGCGCTGGTGCTCTGCGGGCGGCATGACACGTTGAGCCCGGTCAAACGCCACAGTTTCATGGCAGAGCTGATCCCCTATGCCGAGCTTCTGGTGCTGGAAGATGCGGGCCATCTGCCAACCCTGGAACAACCCGCAGAGACCACGGCGGCGCTGCGCAAATGGATGCGCCAGCCGCTGGTGTTGCGGTAACGGCAGGGGCGTTGCGTCAGGACGCGGCGTCGAGCAGGGCTTTGCGGGTGCCCTGTGGCAGCACCTCGACCGGGCTGACCAGCGTGGCGCAATCGGCCTTGAAAAACGGTGTTTTCTTCCATCTGCCGGTGATGAGCTGAAGCGCGCTGCGGCTGAGCGCGCCCCAGATGAACCGCGGCAGACCTTTGTGGCGGGTCTTGCCGCTGTCGGTGGGGAGGAAGGCCTGACCGGCCACCGGGCCAAGCGGCGCGGTTTCCCCCAGGATATTGGTGCGGATGCCGACGAAGGAAAACCGCGCGCTGCGCGGCGTGTTGAACAGCGGTGTGCCGCAGCAGGCGGCTTGCCAGCGCAGCACATTTTTCGCGCCAAAGGAAAAGACCGCCAGTCTATCGGCCCCCTTGGTGATGGTCAGCCGGTCCGGTGTGGTCTGAAAGATGCCGACCGGGCCGGGCGCCGGGTCGGGCTGGCCCAGGTGCAGTTCCGCCGCGCGGCAGTCGCGGCAAAAGCACTCGACATGGGTGCCGGCACCGGGGCTGGCCCCCCGCAGGGTGCCTGCCAGTTTGCCGCAGTTGCAGGCGAATGCGATATCATGCGGCCTGGCCATGGATCAGGCCGCCTGGTTCTTGTTCGCCGCCTTTTTTGCCTTGGGCTGCGGATCGCCGCTGTTTTCGTCGATGAAGTTCAGCACCAGCGGGCGGATGTTCTCGCGCCAGCTGCCACCGGCAAAGATGCCGTAGTGTCCGGCCCCTTCTTCCAGGTGGCTGGCCTTCTTGCTGTCGGGCAGGCCGGTCAGCAGATCCAGCGCGGCGACGCATTGGCCGGGGGCGGAAATGTCGTCCTTGGAGCCTTCGACTGTCTTGACCGCGACGGTGGTGATCTTGCCGATGTCCACCTTGCGCCCTGCGACGGTAAAGTTGTTGCTGGCGATTTCGTGGTTCTTGAAGATCCGGTCGACGGTCGACAGGTAGAATTCCGCCGTCATATCCATCACGGCAAGATATTCATCGTAGAACTTGTTGTGCTTGTCGTGTTCATGCGCCTCGCCCCGGGCGACGCGGCCGATCTGGTCGCTGAACGCCTTGAAATGGGTTTCCGCGTTCATCGAGATGAAGGAGGACAGCTGCAGCAGGCCGGGATAGACCTTGCGGCCGACGCCGGCGTATTTGAAGCCGACCCGCTGGATCATCATGTGTTCCAGCTGGCCCATGGTGACGCTGTGGCCAAAGTCGGTGACTTCGGTGGGGGCGGCACCGGGGTCGATCGGGCCGCCGATCAGGGTCAGGCTGCGCGGCTGGGCGTCTGGCGCTTCCTCGGCCAGGTAGGCGGTGGCGGCCAGCGCCAGCGGGGCGGGCTGGCAGACGGCGATCACATGGGTGTCCGGGCCCAGATGCTTCATGAAATCGACAAGATAGAGGGTGTAATCCTCGACATCGAACTTGCCGGCGCTGACGGGAATGTCGCGCGCATTGTGCCAGTCGGTGATATAGACGTCGCAATCGGGCAGCAGGCTGATCACGGTGGAGCGCAGCAATGTGGCATAATGGCCGGACATCGGGGCCACCAGCAGCACCTTGCGGGGCGGTGTGGGACGGCCCGAAATCTTGAAATGCAGCAGATCGCCAAAGTCGCGCGACAGGGAGATTTCAGCGCTGACGACATGGTCCTGGCCGTCGTTGCCGGGGATCGCGGGGATGTTCCAGTCGGGTTTGACGACGATCCGGCTGAAGGTCCGTTCGGTTACTTCGCCCCAGGCCGCCATCCAGTTCAAGCCAGGGTTTGGAAACATTGAAAAAGCAGGGTAGGATGCCATGGCAAGCGCTGACGCGCCGAGCCATTGGTTGGTATTTCTGACGGTCTCCATCAGATCGTAAGAAGCCATGTAACGCATAGGGGTCTCCTTTGGGCCCGAGATTGCGCACCTCCTTGGTCCGGCCCCTGAAGCGGTCCATGAAATGCTGCACCTGCGAAGATAGGAGCAAAAGGTTAAGATGACAACTAAAACTAAAAACGACCCGGCATTGAGTGACGCGTCCCTGTCCCGGATGGTGGAAAACCTCAAGAAGGTGGAGCAGCTGACCGAGCGGCTGGGGCAGGTGATGGCACATCGCCAGACCCACCGGCAGGCGCTGGACGGACCGAACCAGGAATTGTTCGCCAAGGCGCAGCAGGCCTATCTGACCGAAGCCATGACCAATCCGGCCAAGCTGATGGAACATCAGCTGTCGTTCTGGACCAGGACGATGACCCATTTCGTCGAGGCGCAGCAGGCCCTGGCCAAGGGCACGCTGACCGCACCGGAGGACAATACGCCAAGCGACCGGCGCTTTGCCAATCCGCTGTGGCAGACCCATCCCTATTTCAACTTCGTCAAGCAGCAGTACATGATCAACGCGCAGGCGCTGGAGCAGGCGGTCGAAGATGTCACCGACATGGAGCCGCATGAGAAAAAGCGGCTGGCCTATTTCAGCCGTCAGATCATCGACATGATGAGCCCGACGAATTTCCTGGCCACCAACCCCGACGCGCTGGAACGCGCGATCGAGACGGAGGGCGAGAGCCTGGTGAAGGGAATCGAGAACCTGATTTCCGATCTGGAGGCCAACGACGGTGAGCTGATCGTGCGGCTGGCTGATGAAAAGGCCTTCAAGCTGGGCGAGAATATCGCAAGCACACCGGGCAAGGTGGTCTATCGCAACAAGATGTTCGAGCTGATCCAGTACACGCCGACCACCGAAAAGGTGTACAAGACGCCGCTGCTGGTGTTCCCGCCCTGGATCAACAAGTTCTATATCCTCGACCTGAAGGAACAGAATTCATTGGTGAAATGGCTGCTGGATCAGGGCCACACGCTGTTCATGGTGTCCTGGGTCAATCCTGACAGCACCTATCGCGATGTCGGGATGGAGGATTACATCGAGGATGGCTATCTGGCCGCGATTCGCGAGGTCAAGGCGATCACCGGCGAGAAGAAGGTGAATGCGGTGGGCTATTGCATTGCCGGGACCACCCTGTCGCTTGTCCTGGCGCTGCTCAAGCAGCGCGGCGACAAATCGGTCAAATCCGCGACCTTCTTTACCGCGCTGACCGATTTCTCCGACCAGGGGGAGTTCCAGCCCTTTCTGACCGACGATTTCATCGACGGGATCGAGGGGGAGACAGCGGACAAGGGGATTCTCCCCTCGGTCATCATGGCGCGCACCTTTTCCTTCCTGCGGTCGAACGACCTGGTTTATGCCCCTGCCGTCAAACATTACATCATGGGAGAGACGCCGCCGGCCTTCGATCTGCTCTACTGGAACGGGGACGGGGCCAACCTGCCTGCCAAGATGGCGATGCAGTACCTGCGCGGCCTGTGTCAGCGCAACGAGCTGGCGGAAGGGGGATTCGACATTCTGGGGCATCACCTGGTGCTGGGCGATGTGGATGTACCGCTGTGTGCCGTGGCCTGCGAGACCGACCATATCGCGCCCTGGAAAGACAGCTATCGCGGCGTGCGGCAGATGGGATCCTCGGACAAGACCTTCATCATGACCCAGTCGGGCCATATCGCGGGGATCGTGAACCCGCCGTCCAAGAAGAAATACGGCCATTACGTGAACCCCTCGCTTGAAGCGGAGCACACCGGCTGGCTGGAAGCGGCGGAATTTCACGAAGGGTCGTGGTGGCCGCGCTGGGGAGCCTGGCTGAAAAAGCGGTCCGGCGCGATGATCAAGGCGCGGAAACCGGGGGATGATGGCAGGAAAATTCTGGGAGATGCGCCGGGAGAATACGTGGCAAAGAAGGCAAATCACTGATCGGAAAGCACTTTTTGCCGTCATGAAAGTTTAATGCTGCGATGCAGAAAAAGACTTGAAATGCTGCGGTGCAGCATGTATATAATTTAGGCAGACGCGGAAGGCTGGATTCACCACTGGACGCGAAAGGCGGGACAGACCCGTCGAACTAAACAGCGTAACCTAAGGATATACAGACATGACAAAGACACCTGATATGACCGCGATCTTCAAAGACGTAATGGGCTCTTTCCCGGTTGACACAGCCGCAATGGAAGGCGCGTTCAAAACAAGCGCGACCCTGAACGAAAAACTGTCCGGCGTTGCCCTGGCAGCGGTCGAGAAATCCACCGAGGTTTCCTCCAAGTGGACAAAAGACACCGTCGCAAAGATGACCGAGATGGCCAAGGCGAAGTCCGAACCCGCCGATTACGCAAAAGCGATGTCCGACTTCGCTTCTGCTTCCGCTGAATCCGCAGCCGAGCACATGGCTGCTTTCGCGGAAATCGCCAAGAAGGTTCAGATGGACACCGTTGAGCTGATGATGGCTGCCGGCAAGGACATCCAGGAAGACGCAACCGCCGCGATGAAGAAAGCTTCGAGCGACGTGCAGGCCGCCACCAAGAAGGCGACAGCGAAGTAAGACCGATTACCGGTATCTCCTCCTCCCTGAAAGAAGATGCCGTGGGGCGGGTGCTGATGCACCCGCCCTTTCTTTTTGTGAAACATGCGCCTAAGCTGCATTGCAGCACGTAATCGGGAGGATGATTGTGGCGGACCAACCCAAGCCTTTGCTGATCAAGCGCTACGCGTCTCGGCGGCTATATAATACCGAAACCAGCGACTATGTGACGCTGGAGGATATTGCCGGTTTCATCCGTGATGGCCGCGAGGTGCAGATTGTGGATCTGAAGTCGGGCGATGACCTGACCCGTCAGTATCTGTTGCAGATCATTGCCGAACACGAGAGCCGGGGCGAAAGCGTCTTGCCGGTCGAGGTGTTGAACGACCTGGTGCGCAGCTACATGTCCGGCAATGTTTCGGTGGTGCCGCAATTCCTGCAGGCGTCATTCGACATGCTGCGCGACGGGCAGGCCAAGATGATGGAAAACATGTCGACGATCAATCCGATCGCGACGATGCCCGGCATGGAAGCGGTGAAGGCCCAGCAGGAAGCCTTCATGAAGGCGATGACCGGCGGCTGGGGCGGCAAGAAGGGTGCGATGGGCACCACCATGCCGACCATGTCGGAAGAAGACGAGCCGGAGCCGGAAAAGTCCGAGGATCTGGACGCGATCAAGAAGCAACTCGCCGAGTTGCAGGACAAGCTGTCAAAGATGAAGTGATCCTGCGGACGCGCGCCCCTGACGGGGCACGCGGCGCGATCATCGGCGCCATGTGGCGGGCCTGAGCCCTTGGCTCTTGTCAATTGCCATGCAAAACCGGCTTCTGGTCACATCGCTGCCCCGGATCGCGGCGCGACGTCCGCAGGGCGGGGCAGGGGCGATGCGGTTATTGGTGAAAATAGCAGCGAACGGCGGGAGGGAGGCCAGAGTGACATGAGGCGCAGGCCGGGCCAGCGCCTGCCCGGGGTGGGCGATGCTGACCTTGGTTCATGCCACTTTATTTCTCAACCGTGATGAATCCCAACGAGGGAACAACTAGCCTCACCAAATCGCCTACCCGAGGGGCGGGCAGGCGATGGCCCGGCGCCTTCGGCTTGTTCCGGGCCTGG
>NZ_JARAMM010000028.1:0-26018 GCF_028807335.1 Sulfitobacter sp. PR48
CTGGCTATTCCTGCGCTCTCTTGCCTGGAACTGAGCAATTTTGGACTGAAACGGGTGGGCGACAATGAATGTCAACACGACCTAGGGGCCGCCATCAATCCCCGCCCCCTGCGCCGCCGCAACCAGTTCGCGGGTGTAGGGATGCAGCGGGTTTGAAAAGACCTCCTCGACCGGCCCCTGCTCCACGATCTCGCCCTTGCACATCACCAATGTCCGGTCACAGACATGCCGGACAACGGCCAGGTCATGCGAAACCAGAAGCAGCGAAAACCCTGCCTCCCGGCGCAGCGCCCGCAACAGCTCCAGGATCTGCGCCTGCACCGATACATCCAGCCCCGAAACGATCTCATCCGCGATCAGCAGACGTGGGTTGGAACACAGCGCCCGCGCGATGTTCACCCGCTGCTTCTGCCCCCCGGACAATTGATCCGGAAACCGCCCGGCCACGTCGGGCGGCAGCATCACCTTGCCCAGCAGCTCCGTCACCAGCGCCTTTTGATCCGCTTTCGACAAGGCATGCGCCCGCCCCTCCAGCGCCTGGGTGACAAGGCTTGCAATCCTGCGGCGCGGGTTGAGCGCCGATTGCGGGTCCTGAAAGACCAGTTGAACCTTGTCAAAGAATGCCGCGCGCGGCGCGGTGGCCCGGTCCAGACCCGCCACTTCCAGCACACCGCTGGTCACGTCTTCCAGCCCCACGATCATCTTGGTCAGGCTGCTTTTCCCCGACCCGCTCTCGCCCACGATCCCGACAAACTCGCCTTCCCGAATCTCGAAATCCAGGTTCCGCAGCGCCTGCACCTCGCGCACCCGGCCAAGCCAGTCGTGCTGGCGATAGGCCTTGCCAAGCCCCTTTGCCCGCAGCACCGGGGCACTGCCCAGGGCAAAACCCTCCACCGCATCCGCTGCCTTCGGCACGGCAACCGTTCCGGTGCGTTCCGGCCAGTGACAGGCCGACCAGTGACCGGGCGCGATCTCTGCCAGTGGCGGTCTGGCGGTCCGACAAAGACCTTCCGCAATCGGGCAGCGGGTGGCAAATTCGCAGCCCTTCATCCCGGTCCGCTCCACCGGCCCCGGCATCGTCCCGGGCAGGATCATCAGCCGCGCCATGCGCCCCTTCAGGTTTGGCGTCGCCAGGTTGAGACAACGGGAATAGGGATGCCGCGGCGCGTTGATGATGCGCCGCGCGGCACCCGTCTCGACAATCCGCCCGGCATAGAGCACCGAAACATCGTCACAGATCTCGGCCGCAAGTTGCAGATCATGGGTGATGAACAGCACCGAAGTATCATGCGCCTCCCGCGTGCGGGCAATCAGCTCGACCACCTTTTTCTGGATCGTCACATCCAGCGCCGTCGTCGGCTCATCCGCAATCACCAGACGCGGGTTCGACGCAAAGGCCATCGCGATCAGGACCCGCTGCAGCATCCCCCCCGACAGCTGATGCGGATAATTGTCCAGCAGCGCCTGCGGCCGGTCCAGCCCGACTTCGGCAAACAGCTCAACCGCCCGATCCCTGCGCACCTTGGCGGTTCGCAGGCCGATCCTTGCAAGGTGGTGACAGATCTGATGGCCGATGGTCAGGCTGGGGTTCAGCGCGCTCATCGGCTCCTGCGGGATAAATCCGATGTCGCGGCCCAACAGGCTGCGACGGGTCCGGGCGGTCATATCCGTCAGGGTCAGCCCGTCAAATTCGATCGACCCCCCGGAAATGCCCAGCCCCCGTGGCAGGGTATCGGCGATGGCACTGCCGATCATCGACTTGCCCGCACCGGATTCCCCGATCACCCCCAGAATGCGCCCCGGCTGAATCCCCAGCTCCACACCGTTCAGGATCCGCTGCCCGGTCCTGAGTGCGATTTCGAGGTGCCGGATACGAAGAACCTGTCGTTCCGTCATCTGTCAGACCCCCCGCTCGGCACTCTGGCGCGGATCAAGCCTGCGCCGCAGCCCGTCCCCCAGAAGATTGAAACTCAACACCGTGAGGAAGATGGCAAAGATCGGCACGGCAAGCCCCCAGGGCGCGTAATACATGTCAATCCGCGCATCCGCGATCATCTGCCCCCAGGCCGGCACATCCGATGGCACCCCCATGGCGACAAAGGACAGGATCGCCTCCACAACCACCGAAATGCCCATTTGCAGGCTCAGCAGGGTGATCAGCATCGGCAGGGTCGCCGGAAAGATCTCCTTCATGATGACACGCGGGTGCGACAGGCCGATCAGCCGTGCAAAGGCGACATAATCCTGCCCCCGCACCACCTGAACCTCGCTGCGCAGGACGCGGCAGAACCGGGTCCAGTCCACCAGCACGATGGCAAGGATCACCTTGTCGATCCCGATGCCAAGCCCCGTGATCAGCAGCATCGACAGGACAACCGGCGGGAAGGACAGCCAGACCTCGACCGTCCGGCTGATGATCCAGTCGACCCAGCCGCCGAAATACCCCGCCAGATGGGCAAAGAAGGCCCCCAGCAGCATCGCACCAAAGGAGGCGGCAACCGCCACGGTCATCGCGGTGCGCGCTCCATATATCAGCCGCGACAGGGTATCGCGCCCCAGACTGTCGGTGCCAAACAGATGTTCCGCCGTCCCGCCGTCCGCCCAGACCGGGGGCGCAAGGATATACAGCAGTTCCTGATCGTTCGGATGATAGGGCGCGATCCAGGGCGCAAATATCCCGCAGATCAGCACCAGCGCGGCAAAGCTGCCGCCGATGAATAGGCCCAGATCGGCAAAGCGGTAGTACCGGCCCATCATCCGTTCCTCAGGCGTGGATTCAGCAGATAGGCCAGGGCATCCGCGATAGAGTTGAAGATCAGCGTGGTGGCGCAATAGATCAGCGCAATGGCCATGATCACCGACAGGTCAGCCAGCTGCATCGCCTTGACCATCAGATTGCCCAGCCCGGGGAAGGAAAAGATCATCTCGACCAGCAGCGTGCCGCCAAACAACCCGCCGAACTGCGTTCCCACCAGAATGACAACCGGCAGAATGGCATTCTTGAGGGCCTGACCAAACAGGATCTCGCGTCCATTCAACCCCCGCAGGCGGGCCTGCAGGATATAGCTTTGCTGATAGGTGTTGATCAGGCTGGCGTGCAGCACCCGCACAATGGTCGGGGAAAATGCCAACCCTAGAGCCATGACCGGCAAGGCGATATGTTCAACGGCACTGATGAATATGCTGAAATCCCCGGTCAGCATCGCATCAATCAGCAAGAATCCGGTGTGCGATGGCACCTGCATGCCCGGGTCCAATCGTCCGTTCACCGGAAAGATCGGGATCAGAACGCCAAAAAGCAGGATGAAAAGCAGCGCCAGCAGGAAATCGGGCAGGGCCATGACCGCAGAGGTGACAACCAGCCCGACCGATTCAAAGACCGTCCCGCGCGCGGTGAAAATCAGCAACCCGCCCGCCATGCCCACGCAGACCGCAAAGATCAGCGCGCTGACCACCAGTTCGATGGTCGCGGGCAGACGTTCCAGAACCACATCGACGGTCGACATGCGGTATTGCGAGGATTCGCCCAGATCGCCTGCCGCCGCACCCTTGGCCCAGATCGCATATTGCTCCCAGACGGGGCGGTTCAGCCCCATCGCCTCGCGTTTGGCCTCCACCTGTTCGATGGTCGCCGACGGCGGCAAAGACATCTGTGCCGGATCGACCGGCAAGATCCGCAGCGCGCCGAAAATCAACACCGTCACAACCGCAAAGACCGGCACAATCGCCAAAAGCCTGCGGCCAATGACACGTAGAATAGCCAGGATCAAAACCGCCCCTCCTTACTCATGCAGGCGCGCCATCGCCGGTGCCGGCGATGACGCGCCTGCAATCGGCCCGCATCATGTCGTCGTGATCGCTTCCGGCCGGATCAGACCATTGGCCCAGGGCGTGATCCCGATATCCTTACGGTATCCGATGGTCTGGATCGCCTGCAAAAGCGGGATCATCGCCCCTTCCTCGATCAGGAACCTGTTGAATGCCTCATAGCCCTTGATGCGCTTGTCATAATCCGGCTCTCTCAGCAGCGGCTTGATCATCGCCGTCACCTCATCGGTGCGGTAGGTGGCAAAGGGCAGGTCCGCGTCAAACATGTTCCCCGCGAAAAGCTCCGGATCACCGGTGCCGTTCTCCCAGACAAATATCGACGCCGCCGGCAGCTTGCCAGAGGCATTCAGCTCGTACCATTGCGACTCGGTGATCACGGTCAGATTGGCCTTGATGCCGACCTTCTCCCACATCGTCACCACCGCGCGGGCAATGTCATAATCGCCGGGAAACTGGCCGTTCGTGGTGGCAAAATCCAGGGTGACAGGATTGTCCGGCCCAAAGCCCGAGGCCGCCAGCAACTCCCGCGCCTTGTCGGGATCATGGTCAAAATGGAAATCGGGCAGGAAGCTTGGCATGCCGGGAATCGTCGGCTGGTCGATGGTCACCGCATCCCCGCCGAAGAAGGCCTTGGACAGCAGTGCCTTGTCCACCGCGTGATGCGCGGCCAGTCGGATATTGCGATCCGCAAAGACGCCATCCTCGCGGATGGTGATATAGATGATGCGCGCAATCGGATTGGTCACCGCATTGAAGGCACCGCCCTGCTGCAGACGTTTGACGTCACGGATCGAAAGCTCGGTCGCGATATCAACCGTCCCGGATTCCAGCGCGGCCAGCCGTGCCGTGGGATCTGGAATGATCTCGATGGTGATCTGCTTTGCCGAGGGCAATTCCCCCCAGTAATCATCGCGCCGGGTCAGCACGATCCGGCTGTCGCGCTGGTATTCCGTCAGCACATAGGGGCCGGTCCCGACCGGATCGGTCTTCATCCCCTCGATCCCCACCTTTTCGGCATGGGCCCTGGAGACGATGTAGCTCGCGCTGAAACTCAGCCATTGTGCCACGATCGGGAAGGGTTTGGCGAAATGCATCACCGCTTCGGTGGGCGAAAGCACCTCGATGTCCGTCACATTCCCGAACCCCACCGCAAGGTCGATCTCCTGCCCCTGCTGGATGCGTTCAAAGAAGGTATAGCGGAAATCATCAGCGGTCAGTTTCGACCCGTCCGAAAAGGTCACATCATCGCGCAGCGTGACTTGCATGCTCATCGCATCATCCGCCAGCTTCCAGTCCGTCAACAGGCCCGGTGCCAGCTTCAGATCGCTGGTCATGTCGATGGGCTGGTCAAAGACCATCTTCAGAATGGTCTGCGGATCAGGGGAGAGCCGCTGGTTCGGGTCCCAGCTCGCGGTATCCGTTGTCCAGGCAATGGAAAGATTGTCGATCTCCCCCGCAAAGGCAAAATCCGGCTTCACCAGCAGCGCACCACCACTGGCCGCTGCAAGCTGCATGAAAAGACGCCTGTCTATTGTTTTCATCTGGTATCCCCTGTTGGTTTGCTGTTGATCCGGCGCTGCCTTTGGCAGTTCGTTTTGGTTTCTGACCCGCCCGGCCAAGCCAGTCCTTCAACGCGTGACAGCAGGCCGCCATCCCGCCCGCGTTTCCCGCGGCTTGAAACAAGATTATGGCGCGCCCCCGCTGCGGTCTATGTCGGCAAAGGCCGTTAATTGTGCAGATCAGGTCATTTCCCACCCGTTTTCGCCCTGGTTCGGTGAAATCGGAAAAATATGCTATAGCATTCTTTCATAGATAAAGTAGAATCGGGAAAGGAGGATTTTCATGCTTCCACAGCATGCAGACCGCGATATGGAAAACCCCGGACACCGCAAGGCTTCCGCGCCTCACGATGCCACCCTGCGGCAGTTTTTCCTCGATCAGATCATCAACGAGATGCGCGGCAACAAGCCGCAGAACCGGCGTGCCCTGGCGAAATTCAACCTCAAGGCCGGCAAGTCGCAGAACCCCTATTCGACCTATCCGCTCAAGGCCTATGCCGCCTTTTTCGAAGAGGCAGCCAAGGTGCTCGACCGGCCCTTTCTCGGCCTCGAACTGGGCCAGAACTTCCGCCTGTGGGAGATCGGCCCCGTCTACCCGCTTCTGGCCACCGCACCGACCCTGCGCGAGGCGCTTGCCGTTTTCCTGCGGTTCCAGGCCAGTTGGCAAAGCCACACCACCAGCAGCGTCCATCAGGAATTCGGGGAAACCAGATACGGCTATGCCATCAATGACATGGCGATCTGGCCCCGGGTTCAGGACGCCGAGAATTCAACCGCCGGCCTCTGCGCGCTGATCCGGCAATTGTTCTCCGAACGCTGGAGCCCGGTGGAAATCTGCTTTGAACATGACATCACCGGGCGCGAAGAACCGCTGAAGCGCTACTTTCGCTGTCCGGTCCGGGGCAATGCCGCCGCAAACATCATCGTGATCCGTGACGCCGAACTTGACCGCCCCATGCAGGCCTGGGTCAATTCAAACGCCCCGGCCCGCGCCGTGGTCGAAATGCATCTTTTCGATCTGATGCGCCCCCCCGAAGACGATTTCCGCCCGGTCCCCGAACGCCTGTCGCAACTCGTTGACCAGCGGCTGGGCCGCGAAAGCGTTGATCTGGAAACGCTGGCAGACATCCTCGGGATCGCGCCGCGCACGCTGCGCCGACAGCTCAGCACCTTCGGCACCAGCTTCAGCGAGATCCTCAACCGCGAACGCCGCAAAAAGGCAGAGATGTTGCTGAGCACCGGCAGCATCAAGCTGAGCCAGCTTGCGGCACATCTGGGCTACGCCAATCAATCCGCATTCTCCCGCGCCTTCCGGGAATGGACGGGGGAACCCCCCCTTGCCGCCCTGCGCCGCGCCCGCCACGCCATCGGCACCGCCAATGCGCCCCGGGCCGGGGAGAACGAGACAGCTCAGCCGTAAACAGGATCCTGCAGCCGCATGCAGACCGCGCGCGGCTCCGTATAGGCATGGATCACCTCGGTGCCGAACTCCCGGCCGAGCCCCGACAGCTTGGTGCCGCCAAAGGGCATGGCAAGATCGAGCACGTTATGGGTATTGATCCAGACCGTCCCGCAATCCAGTTCTGCTGCCAGCAGATGCGCCTTGTTGATGTCCCGGGTCCAGATGCTGGCCCCCAGACCATAGGCGGTATCATTTGCCAATGCCCTGATCTCCTGCGGGTCCTGCACCGCCATCGCCAGAACCACCGGGCCAAACACCTCTTCCTGCGCGATCCGCATATCGGCGCGGCCGCCGCTCAGCACGGTGGGCTGATAAAAATACCCCGTGTCGGCTGCCCGCCCGGCACCACAGATCGGCTCGGCCCCCTCCTCGATGCCCTGCGCAACCAGCCCCGACACCCGTTCCAGCTGTCGGGAGGACACCAGCGGCCCCAGTTGAACCGCAGGGTCGAAACCGCTGCCCAGTTTCAGGCCCCGCCCGATCTCGGCCACGCCCTGAATAACCTCATCATAGATCGAGGCATCCACCAGCAACCGTGACCCGGCGGTACAGATCTGCCCGGAATTCGGAAAGATGGCATTGGCCGCGCCCGGGATTGCAAGGTTCAGATCCGCATCGGCAAGCACGATGGTCGGGGATTTCCCGCCAAGCTCCAGCGTCACCCGTTTCATCGTCCGGGCCGAAGACGCCAGGATCTTCTGCCCCGTTGCCGTCGACCCGGTAAAGGCGATCTTGCGCACCAGAGGATGATCGACCAATGCCTGCCCGGCGTCATGACCATAGCCGGTCACGATATTGACCGTGCCTTCCGGGAACCCCGCTTCAAGGATCAGTTCACCCAGCCGCAGCGTCGTGAGCGATGCCTCTTCCGAGGGCTTCAGCACCACGGTGCAGCCAAAGGCAATGGCCGGTGCCATTTTCTGTACCGCCTGCCCCAGCGGGAAGTTCCAGGGCGTGATCCCGCCCACAACACCCACCGGCTTGCGCTCCGTATAGGCGCGGTAAGTACCGCCGTCGTCCCCAAGGGGCGACAGCTGGATGTATTCGCCCGCCATCTTGGAACTCCACCCGCCGTAATAGCGCAGGGCATCAATGGCGAATTTCAGGTCCACATTCCGCGACACGGCATAGGGTTTGCCATTGTCCAGGGTTTCCAGCCGCGCGAGGTCTTCGGCATCGCGTTCGACCAGCAGCGCCAGCTTTTCAAGCAGCCTGCCCCGGTCCAGGGGCCGCATCTTCTGCCATGCCCGGCTTTCAAAGGCACGATGTGCCGCCAGCACGGCGCGGTCCACATCTGTCACCGATGCCGCCACGACCTCCGCAATCTTTTCTTCGGTTGCCGGATCATGCACGGCAATCACCCGCCCCGCGTCACCCTCGCACCATTCCCCGTTGATCAGCATCCGGGCCGCCGGAACTCGCACAGCCGCGCCACCTGCACGTTCAATCATCGCTTTCATTTTCTTCAGCCTCCCGCGTCGGATCGGCCTTGGCGCGATCCTGGATTGGTGATGTGCAGCGCTTGCCGTCCGGCGATCAAAGCCGGTCAAGCCGGTAGGGCGCAGGATCGACAATGGGCGTGCTCTCCGTGATCAGGTCCGCCGCCAGCTGCCCCGCGGCGGGGGCGGTGCCGAACCCGTGGCCGGAAAAGCCCGAGGCCAGCGTCAGCCCCGGCAGCGCCGCAACCGGCGAGATCACGGGCATGGAATCCGGGGTCACGTCGATCATCCCGGCCCAGCTTTGCCTGACCTCCACCTTGTTGAAGACCGGCCAGGCTTTGCAAAGGTTCCTCAGCGCCTCGGCGTTCAAACCGTGGTTCACCGCCGGATCCATCGTGCGCAGCTGCTCCATCGGCGAGCGCGCATCGCCTTTCCAGCGCCGCGGCATGGCAAGGTCGCGCAGAAAATCCCGCCCGAAAGACAGGCGCAGGTTCTTCCATTCCGCCTTCAGGACCGGAAGGTAGCGATGCCCGAGCAACAGGTGATCCAGCATCAGCGGCGCAAAGAGCGCGCCGCGCTGGGTGATCGTATAGCCCCCGTCGCGCCGTTTCCGGAATGAGAAATCGGCAGCCCCGACGGCAGTCTCGGTCGGCCCCTCCATCGCCGCCGTGCGGAAAACCGAGGCGACAAGCGGCAGGGTCGGAAATGCCACGCCATGATTGCCCAGAAAACGCCGTGACCAGATGCCACCCGCCAGCAACACCTTCTCGCAACGGATTTCACCGCGCTCGGTGATCACACCGCTCACCCGCCCCGCCGAGGTCACCAGCCTGCGCACCGCGCAATTCTCCACCACGATTGCGCCCTTTGCGATGGCCGCATTCGCGATCGCGCTGCTGGCCAGGGTCGGCTCCGCCCGCCCATCCGATGGCGTATGGATCCCGCCGTACCAGCGTTCCGCCCCGCCCGGCACCAGCCGGTCGATTTCATCGGCGCTGAGCAACCGTGAATCCAGCGCCCGCCCCCCGGCGGACCCGATCCAGGTTTCGTGTTTTGCCATCTCGGCTTCGCTGCGCGCCACATACATGATGCCCGCATCGCGGTATCCGACATCCGCACCGACCCGCTGCGGCATCTCGGCCCAAAGCCTGTCGGATTCCACCGACAGCGGCAGATCGTGAATGTTGCGGCCTGTCTTGCGCACCCATCCCAGATTGCGCGAGGATTGCTCCCCCGCCAGACGCCCTTTCTCAAGGACGACAACGGGAATCCCCCGCTCCGCCAGCGACAGCGCAGCAGTCAGCCCGACGATGCCGCCCCCGATCACGACAACGCTGGTCGCGGCCGGGATATCCGGCGCGGTCTCTACAGGCATGATCACCGGAGCCAAGGCGCTGATCCTCCGGTGTCCGACTTGAGGGTGTCGTTCATGCTAAAGCGGCGCGGCATTGTCATGGCGTGATGACCATTTCCTTGACCTCGGCCCTGGAAGCACCGCGATAGGCGGTCACGTCGATCTCGACCTTGTACTGCGTCGACCCAAGCGGCGGGCAGGTCATGGTAAGCGTCGGCCTGATCCCCCGCATCCGCTCACCATAGGCGGTCATGATCGTGTCGATATCCTGGGTGAACTGCACAAAGACACGCGCCCGCACCACATCTTCCAGGCAAGAGCCCACGGCCTTCAGCGCGGTTTCGATATTGGCAAGCACCTGCAGCGTCTGCTCGGCCAGATCCTCCGGGATCAGCTTGGTTTCCGGATTACGCCCCGCCGTGTTCGACACGAAAATCAGGTTGTCCACCGCGACAAGGCGCGAATAGCTGCCATGTTCCTCGAACCTGGAGCCCGTCGTCAGTTTGATGATTTCAGTCATTGTTTTACCTTGTTCAGAAATTGATGTCCCGGCCCCGCGCGGGGGCCCGCAAGTCAGCGCAGCACGGGCGAATCCCACAGGGTCAGCGAAACGCCGATGCCCTTCTCCAGGGCGTTGCGGTAAACCACCGTGCCCCAGGCCACATCCTCGACCGGCAAGCCGCCGACCGACATGATGATGATCTCCTCCTCATCCCGCCGCCCCGCCGCCTCGCCCGCAACGATCTGCCCCAGGTCTTCCAGCTGTTCCGGCGCGATCCGGCCTTCGTCCACCAGATCCAGCCAGCGTATGCCGACCGCGGGAATATGGTTGTGCACCGGCTTCGGGTTCTCCTCGAACCAGGCGTGATAAAGACCCGGATTATCCAGAACCTTGCGGATCTCGGGCGCTTCCATCGCCTCGTCGATGTTGCAAAGCGCAGGCATTGCCAGAAAGGTGCCGGGGCTGATCCACTCCCGCCGGACCATGGGATAGGTCGACGGATCGCCCGTCGCCCCCGACCCGCAGAAGGTGACAATATCCGATCCCCGCACCACCTCTTCCACGCTGTCGACGACGCGCACACTGGTGATCTGCGGAAAGGTCTCGGACAACCACGCAAGGAAGGCATCCAGGTTCTTCTGGCCGCGCCCCTTGACCTTGACCGTATCAATCCCCGGACGCACCGCCATGAAGGCCGAAAGCGATGTCTTGGCCATCACCCCCGGCCCCAGGATCCCCACGGTCCTTGCATCCTTGCGCGCCAGATGCCGCGCCCCCACCCCGGGCACAGCCCCGGTGCGATAGGCCGACAACAGATTGGCCGACATCAGCGCCAAAGGCGCGCCGGTATCCGCATCATTGAGGATGAACATCAGGATCGAACGCGGCAGCCCCTTGTCGCGGTTCGCAATGTTTGAGCCATACCACTTCATCCCCGCGGTCCCGAAACGCCCCCCCAGATAGGCGGGCATCGCCATGAAGCGGCGGTCCGGCGTCGGCTTCGGCATCGTCGGAAAGGGCGAGATTTCAGGGAATACCACGACAGAGCCGTGGGAATTGTTGTTGACCCCGGCCATGCGATAATCGCCGTGGTAAAGCATGCCGAACATCTCTTCCATCGTGTCCACGCAGGCCGCCATATCGGTGACACCGGCGCGCACCATGTCCTGTTCGGACAGGTAGATAAAATCGATCCGCGTCGATGCCGCGGTGTCGCTCGGGCTTTGGTCGCGGGTGTTCTGAAGCATCGAAACTACTCTTTTCGTTCATTGATGCATCAAAGGTGTCATGAAGGCTGCGCTCGGGAAATGACCGGATCGGCCAATAAATGTGCGGATCAGGCCAGATGCGCGGACGGCGGTATGAGGAAGCGGCAAAATGGCATCACCCGCCCGGGTGTCAGGCGGGCATCGCCGTGCCGGGGAACGGCACTTCATGTCGAAGACATGCCTCTGGCAAGATGCGCGTCGGCCTGCGGCCTTGGTCCCGCGCCTGGGGAAAATTCTCAAAGCGGACAAAACTGCCCGCGATCAATCACGCAAAAGCCCGGAACCAGCCGATGGCGCCGGGCCTGCAACCTGACACAAGCAGATCTTGCCTGTGCCCGGCTCATAAAGATGGATGTGGTCGAAAGGCACCAAAGCCCTTCGACCAGCAGCTTGTCTCAGAACGGGCTGTCTTCGTAGTAGAAGTCAGCAGCGTTGTCCTTGGTGATCAGAACCGATCCGATGGTGAAGGTTCCCGAAACCGGCGCGGTCGAGGTCATGCCGACAGCGGTCAGTTCGATCGCCGTGGCAATCATCGACGGCGGATAGGTCACATCGGCAGGGATCATCGCATCCCCATCGCGCACCTTGGCCACCATTTCCTTCATGCCGGCACCACCCAGCACGAACTTGATGTCGTCGCGACCGGATTGTTCGATGGCCGCCAGCACCCCGATGGCCATATCGTCATCCGATGCCCATACCGCGTCGATCTTGTCGTATTTCGACAGGAAATCCTGCATCACGGTAAAGCTGTCGTCGCGGTTCCAGTTGCCATGCTCCATCGCCAGGATGTTGATGCCCGACCCTTCGATTGCAGCCTGGAACCCTTCGACGCGCTCATTGTCGATGGTTGTGGGAATGCCCCGGAACACGACGATGTCGCCGCCGTCCGGCATGGCCGAGGCCATATATTCACCCGAGACCTTGCCAAAGCCGGGGTTGTCACCCGCGACATAAAGGTCCTCGATGCCGGGAATGGCAAGGCCACGGTCAACCACCGTCACCCAGGCGCCGCTGTCCGCAACCGCCTTGACCGGGCTCGTCAGCGGCTCGGATTCGAACGGCAGTACCACCAGCGCGCTGATGTTGCGGGTGGCCAGCATGTCTTCGATGTCGTTGACCTGCTTGGCCGGGTCCGATGCCGTTGCCAGCACGAAATCCAGTTGCGGATAGACTTCCTCCAGCCGGTTCACCGCCTGCTGCGCATGAAAGTTCATGCCGCCCGCCCAGCCGTGCGTCGCCGCCGGAATGGACACCCCGATCACTTTCGTATCCTGGGCCTGTACCGGCAATGCCAGTGTCGCAGCCAGCGCGGCCGCCGTGATTGTCGTAAATTTCATGGCTTTTCTCCTCTGTTTACCATGGTATTCCGGAGCGCCTCCTCAGCTCTCCGCTTTCTTGTCGCGCTGCAGGATGACGGCCAGGATGATGATCACACCCTGTATTGCCCCGTTCAGATAGGGCGATACGCCATCCGTCAGATTCAGAATATTGTCGATCAGCGACAGGATCAGCACACCGATCACCGTGCCCCAGACCCGGCCAAACCCGCCCTTGAGCATGGTCCCCCCGATGATCACCGCCGCAATCGCCTCCAGCTCCCACAGCACCCCGGTGCTGGGCGAGGCCGAGCCAAGGCGCGGCACATACATGATTGTCGCCACCCCCACGAGGATGCCCAGAAAGACATAGGTCAGCATCCGCACGCGGTTGACGTTCACCGAAGAATAGCGCGCCACCTGATCATTGGAGCCGACCGCAGCCGCGTGCCGGCCAAAGGCCGCGCGCCGCATCACCAGCTCGCCACTGATCGCCACCAGCGCAAAGACGATGATCGGCCAGCTGATCCCCAGGATACCGTCGAAATAGATCGGCCGGATCACCGACCGCATCCCGAAATCCAGCGAGAGCGTGCCGCCATCGGCCAGCCAGGTGACCAGACTGCGGTAGATGCCCATGGTGCCCAGCGTCACGATGAATGCCTCGATCCGCATCGTCGTGATCAGGAAACCATTGACGAAACCGGCCAGCGTGCCCGCCACCATCGCCGTCAACATCCCGACAAAGACCAGCGGCCACCCCGGCCCCATCACCGGCAGCATCGCGTTCATCACCAGGATCATCAGACCCGCGATGAAGGCCGCCATGGAGCCGACCGACAGGTCCAGCCCGCCCGCCGTGATGACAAATGTCATGCCCACCGCGATGATCCCGATAAAGGCGGACCGCGACAGGACGTTGGTGATATTGGCCGCGCTCAGGAAATTCCCGTTCAGCGCCGCGCCGACGATCACCAGCACGACCAGCGCCAGGATCGGACCCAGCACCTTCAGGTTCACGCCTCTGGTTGCCCGTGAGGGCTGTGTTTCGGTGGCTGTCATCAAATTGCCTCTTGCCTTGTCGCGCCCAGGCCCATGGCCAGCCGCACGATCTTGTCTTCTGTCATGTCATCTCCGCTGACTTCGCCCGCGATGGTGCCCAGCCGCATGACCAGCACCCGATCCGCAAGGCCAATGACCTCCTGCATCTCGGAACTGACCACGATGATGGATTTGCCCGCCGCCGACAGCGCGTGGATGAATTCGTAAATCTGTTGCTTGGTGCCGATGTCGATGCCCCGCGTCGGCTCGTCGATGATGACGATATCCGGCTCGGTCAGCATGATCTTGGCGATCAGCAGCTTTTGCTGGTTGCCCCCCGACAGATTGCCCACCAGCACCTCGCGGGTCGGGCAGCGGATGTCGAAATCGGCAATCGCCCGTGTCAGCGCCGCGTCTTCCGCCTTGTGATCTATCAGCCAGTTGGTGAACTCCGGCAGCGCCTGCAGGGTCAGGTTCTCGCGCATCCCCTTTTGCAGCAGCAACCCCCGGCCCTTGCGGTCCTCGGTCAGGTAGCACAGCCCCGCCGCCTGCGCCTGTTGCGGCGACCGCAGGGTGACGGGCTTGCCATTGATGCGCACATCGCCCTGCGCGGTACGCAGCCCCGTCAGCCCCTCCATCGCCTCGGTGCGGCCCGAGCCGATCAGCCCGGAAATCCCCAGTATCTCGCCCTTGCGCAGGGTAAAGCTGATGTCACGGGCATAGCCCGGCACGTTCAACCCTTTGACCTCCAGCGCCGGCTCATCGCCCACCGCGACAGAGCGTACAGGATACAGCGACGACACATCGCGCCCCACCATCGCTTCGGCCATCTGGTCCTCGTTGAACTCCGTCGTCATGCCCTGCGCCACCACATGCCCGTCGCGCAGCACCGTGATCCGGTCGGAGATCCGCTTCACCTCATCCAGCTTGTGCGAGGTGAACAGGATCGCCACCCCCTCGGCCTTCAGCCGCTCCACCTGCTCGAACAGCACCTCCGCCTCGCGCTCGGTCAGCACGGCGGTGGGCTCATCCATGATCAACACCTGCGCGCGCCGCGACAGCGCCTTGGCGATCTCGACCATCTGCTTGTCCGCATTGGAAATGTCGCGCACCCGCGCCGTGGGCGACACCTTGCAGTTCAGCCGATCCAGCAGCCTGCGCGTCTCCGCCTGCATCCACCCCTTGTCCAGGAACAGCCCACGCCGTTTCTCATGCCCCAGAAAGATGTTCTGCTCCACGCTCAGCTGATCCGCCAGGTTGAACTCCTGATGGATCAGCACAACCCCCTGCGCCTCGGCCTCCTGCGAAGAGGCAAAACGCACCGGCGCCTCGTCCAGCTTTACCTGCCCCTTGGTCGGCTCCAGATAGCCCGACATGATCTTCATCGCTGTCGATTTGCCCGCCCCGTTCTCTCCGATCAGGGCGTGCACCTCTCCGGGCCGCAGCGTCAGGCTGATGTCATGCAACACCTGCACCGGCCCGAAACTCCGACAGACATCAGCCAGCGTGAGGGCGCGGGTTTCGCTCATAGCCTGACCCATGCCGCATCGCGCTTCGACGACCGCACACAGGCGTCGATAAAGGCAACACCCTCCAGCCCGTCCTGCACCGTCGGCAACAGGTGATCCGGCACCTTGCCGTCGCGCGCCGCGACGATCAGGTCCGCCGCCTCGTTGTAGATGTTGGCAAACCCTTCAAGATAGCCTTCGGGGTGTCCCGGCGGAATGCGCGAGGCCCCTTGATTGCCCGCAGTCGCACCAGCCCCGTTGCGGGTCAGCAACCGCTTTGGCGCGCCGAAGGGCGTGAACCAAAGATAGTTCGGATCTTCCTGCGCCCATTCCAGCCCGCCCTTGTCGCCGTAGACACGCAGCCTCAGCCCGTTTTCATTGCCCGGCGCCACCTGCGACGACCACAACATGCCCTTGGCCCCGCCCTCGAAACGCAGCATCACATGCACGTTGTCATCCAGCCGCCGCCCCTCGACAAAGGTGCTCAGGTCCGCCGCAAGGCTTTCCAGCTGCAACCCGGTGACAAAGCGCGCCAGATTATAGGCATGGGTGCCGATATCGCCCACACAGCCCCCCGCGCCGGAACGCTCCGGATCGGTGCGCCATTCCGCCTGCTTGCTGCCATCGGCTTCGACCGCATCGGTCAGCCAATCCTGCGGATACTCAACCTGCACAACGCGTAGATTGCCAATGTCGCCCTGCCGGACCATCTCACGGGCCTGCCGCACCATCGGATAGCCGGTGTAATTATGCGTCAGCACAAACAGCGCATCCGATTTCTCCGCCGCCGCCACCAGCTTTTTCGCATCCGCCAGGGTCGAGGTCAGCGGCTTGTCACAGATCACATGAATGCCGCGTTTCAGGAACTCGCGCGCCGCCGGGTAATGCACATGGTTCGGCGTGACAATCGCCACCGCCTCCACACCATCCTTCAGCCGCGCCTCGCGTTTCGCCATCTCGGTGAAATCGCCATAGCAGCGGTCCTCTGCCAGCCCCAGCGCCGCACCCGAGGCTTTGGATTTCTCCGCCGTCGAAGACAGCGCCCCAGCAACCAGCTGAAACCGCCCGTCGATGCGCGAGGCGATGCGATGCACCCCGCCGATAAATGCGTCATTGCCGCCGCCGATCATGCCCAGTCTGATAGGTTTCATCACGCAAGCCCCAACATCTTGGCGTTCAGCCTGTCATCCGCACCGCCATCCGCAAAATCGTCAAAGGCGCGTTCGGTCACGCGAATGATATGATCCTTGACGAATTGCGCCCCCTCGCGCGCGCCATCCTCGGGATGTTTCAGCGCACATTCCCATTCCACCACGGCCCAGCCGTCAAAGTCATTGGCCGCCATCTTGGAAAACACCGCGCCGAAATCCACCTGGCCATCCCCCAGGCTGCGGAACCGGCCCGCGCGGTCGACCCACGACTGATAGCCGCCATAGACACCCTGCCGCCCGGTCGGATTGAACTCCGCATCCTTGACGTGGAACATGCGGATGCGGTCGCGGTAGATGTCGATATTGTCGAGGTAATCCAGACACTGCAGCACGTAATGCGACGGGTCGTACAACATGTTGGCCCTTGGGTGATTGCCGGTGCGCTCCAGGAACATCTCAAAGGACACCCCGTCGTGCAGGTCTTCACCCGGATGGATTTCATAGCAGACATCAACGCCGCAATCCTCCGCATGGTTCAGGATCGGCGTCCAGCGTTTCGCCAATTCGTCAAAGGCCTGTTCAACCAGCCCCACGGGCCGCTGCGGCCAGGGATAGACATAGGGCCAGGCCAGCGCGCCCGAAAATGTCGCATGCGCCCCGATGCCCAGATGGGCCGAGGCCGTCAGCGCCTTTTTCAGCTGATCGACCGCCCAGGCCTGCCGCGCCTTGGGGTTGCCCCGCACGCTTTCGGCGGCAAAGCCGTCAAAGACATCGTCATAGGCCGGATGCACCGCAACCAGCTGCCCTTGCAGATGCGTCGAAAGCTCGGTCACCGCCACGCCATTGGCCTCGGCCTGCCCGGCCCACTCCTGGCAATAATCCTTTGATGTCGCGGCCTGTTCCAGATCGATCAACCGCGCATCCCAGCTTGGCACCTGAACCCCCTTGTAGCCGCAGTCGGCGGCCCATTTGGTGATCGCATCCCAGGAATTGAAGGGCGCTTCATCGCCTGCAAATTGCGCCAGAAAAAGCGCCGGACCCTTTATTGTTTTCATGTCGTTCCTCCCTTTTGTCAGACGTAGCGGTTGACGATATTCTCAAGTCTCTCCTGCGCGCCGGAAACCGGCTGCGGGTTCAGATCCGCGGCCTCCGCGCGGGCGGCAATGCCGTCCAGCGTGGCATCCTTGGCCAGCATCGCCTGCGCCTCACTGCTCTCCCAGCCCGCGTAACGGGCGCGGCGCGGCCCCTCCAGCGCGTCATCCTCGATCATCCGCCAGGCCGATTTCAGCCCCCGCGCGCAGATGTCCATCGCACCCGCATGGGCCGCAATCAGGTCTTCGGCATCCAGCGACTGCCGCCGCAGCTTGGCGTCGAAATTGGTGCCGCCGGTGGTGAACCCGCCCGCCATCAGCACCTCGTAATAGGCCAGTGCCGCCTCTGACGGGGAATTCGGGAAATGGTCGGTGTCCCAGCCGCATTGGTAATCATTGCGGTTCATGTCGATGGAGCCGAAGATCCCCAGCGTCCGCGCCATCGCCAGCTCATGCTCGAAGGAATGGCCGGCCAGAATGGCATGGCCCTGCTCCACGTTCAGCTGCACCTCGTTCTCCAGCCCGAACCGCTTGAGGAACCCATAGACCGTGGCAACGTCGTAATCATACTGATGCTTGGTCGGCTCCTGCGGCTTCGGCTCGATCAGGATCGCCCCCTTGAAGCCGATCTTGTGCTTGTATTCGACCACCATCGACAGGAACCGGCCCATCTGTTCCAGCTCCCGGCCCAGATCGGTGTTCAGCAGCGTTTCATAACCCTCGCGCCCGCCCCACAGCACATAGTTCTCGCCGTTCAGCCGGTGCGTCACATCCATGCAGGTCTTCACCGTCGAGGCACAATAGGCAAAGATATCCGGATCCGGGTTGGTGCTCGCCCCCGACATGTAGCGCCGGTTGGAGAACATGTTCGCCGTACCCCAGAGCAGCTTCGGGCCGCCATCCGCCATCTTCTTCTCGAAATAATCGGCCATCTCGTTCAGCCGCTTGTGGCTCTCGGCCAGGTTGCTGCCTTCCGGGCGCACGTCATGGTCGTGAAAGCAGAAGAACGGCACGCCCAGAATGCGGAACATGTCGAAGGCGGCATCGGCCTTGGCGCGGGCAAGCTCCATCGTATCCGCCGGAAACCACGGGCGCTGGAAGGTCTGCCCGCCAAAGGGGTCGTTCCCCTCCCAGACGAAGTTGTGCCAGTAACAGACGGCAAAGCGAAGATGCTCCTCCATCGTCTTGCCGCCCAGCTTTTCCTGCGGATTGTAGTGACGGAAGGCCATCGGATTGGTGCTGTCTGCACCTTCGAATGTCACCGGGGCGATGTCTGCGAAATATTGGCTCACTGTATGTTCTCACGACTGTAGATGTTTAATTTGATCCTGCCGGCATCGGCAGGCGGTGTGGTGGCTTCGGTCAGGTCCCTCATGATCTTGACGGCGGCAATGACCCCCGAAAGGATGTCCTGGTCGATGACCAGATCGAATGTGCCGCTGCGCAGCGCCTCGCGGGACGTGGGCGTCAGCTCATGCACGATGGTGATCGGTTTCGGGTCCAGCGTCCGCACCGCGCGCACCAGCCCGCGGTTCCCCGCCCCGATGGCATAGATCCCCGCAAGCCGCCGGTCGCGGGCCGCCTCCAGCACGATCTGCTCGACCCGGAGGGCATTGTCGCCCCCCTGCGCCGCCGGCAGCAGCGTGCAGCCGCCAAAGCGTTCCTGCATCACCATCCGGAACCCCAGCAACCGCTCGCTGTGATCGCGCGCCGCCAGTGACCCCGCAATCATCAGAACATCGCCCGGATCCCTGATGAACCGCCCCATGAACTCACCGGCGGTCCGCCCCGCCATGACATTGTCCGGCCCCACATAGGCATCACGCCCCGAACTCGGCAGATCCGCCACAAGGCTGATCACCCGCACGCCCGAAGCATGCAGCGATGCGATTTCCTCGTTGATCTCGGGCGCCTCGCTGGCCATCACCGCCACCGCGTCACAATCAAGATTGCGCAGCGCGGCAACCTGGTCTTCCACGTCGAACGCCTTGGTCGGAACAACCTGCACCAGCACCTGTTCCTCCATCAGCCGCTGCTGTTCGCGCGCCAGCGCCTCGTGCAGCAACGCGACAAAACCGGTGTCCCCCGACGGCACCACGAAACAAAACCGATAGACCCGGCGCCGCGACAGATTCGCAGCCGCCAGATTGCGGACATAACCGGTCTGCGCCACGGCCGCCTTCACCCGGTCGACCACCTTCGCCGACACGCCACCGCGATTGTTCAGAACCCGGTCCACCGTCGCAAGGCTGACCTGCGCAGCCTCCGCCACGTCCCGTACCGTTGGTCCGCTCATAGACGAATCCTCCCCTTGCCCAAGGATTCATCAAATCTTGAGGTACGTCAATCAATCTTCTGCGGATTCACCTCAACCGTGAATTTGGCGCAAGATCTGCCGCACCGCGGCCCGCACCGGCACCACAGCATTCGTCATTCATGGACTGGTCTGATCACGATTCAGGCTCTAACATGCCCCTCTAGAGCCTTGTAATCCCTCATCCCGGGACCGCGGATTGTAGAAAAGCCTTGCGCGACTCTCCCCCTTTGGTCAATAGTCACGGAAACAAGGCGATAAACGCCATGTTCCGTGAACACGGGACAAGAGACAGAGGGCAGATGAGCAGCACCAAACAAACAGACGACCTGAATTCCGTCATCCGTCAACATGCGGAATGGCTCTCAGGCCAATTGCACGCACAACGCGAGAACCTGTTTCCGCCGAATGCGCAGAAATCCATGCGCACCTTCACCTCCGGTGAGGCTGCAGCCATGCTTGGCGTCAACGACAGCTACCTGCGCAAGCTGCACCTCGAAGGGCGCGGCCCCTCCCCTGCCCTGACACCGGGCAACCGGCGGCATTACTCGGCCCATGACATCCACGATCTGCGCGTCCTGCTGGAAAAAACCGCACGCAAACCGGGGGATTACCTGCCCGGCCGGCGCGAGGGCGATCATCTGCAGGTCATCGGCGTGATGAACTTCAAAGGCGGATCGGGCAAGACGACAACCTCCGCCCATCTGGCCCAGCGGCTTGCCCTCAAGGGCTACCGCGTGCTGGCCATCGACCTCGACCCGCAGGCATCGCTTACCGCCCTGCACGGGGTCCAGCCCGAATTCGATCTGCACGACGGCGGCACGCTCTATGACGCCATCAGATACGATTCACCCGTGCCCATCGCCGATGTCATCCGCAAGACCTATATCCC
This sequence comes from Sulfitobacter sp. PR48, assembly GCF_028807335.1. Lineage (NCBI taxonomy): Bacteria > Pseudomonadati > Pseudomonadota > Alphaproteobacteria > Rhodobacterales > Roseobacteraceae > Sulfitobacter > Sulfitobacter sp. PR48. The sequence continues at coordinate 20,729 of NZ_JARAMM010000028.1, forward strand.
CAATCTGGATCTGATCCCCGGCAACCTGGAATTGATGGAATTCGAACATGAAACCCCCCGCGCCCTGTCACAGGGCAAGGCCGGGTTGTTCTTTTTCCGGGTAAAAGAGGCTCTGATGCAGGTGGATGACGCCTATGACGTGGTTGTCATCGACTGTCCGCCGCAGCTTGGCTTCCTGACCATGTCGGCCCTCTCTGCGGCGACGGGCGTCCTGGTCACCATCCACCCCGAAATGCTTGACGTGATGTCGATGTCGCAATTCCTGCGCATGACCGCCGATCTGATGGATGTGATCGCCGAATCCGGCGCGGACATGAGCCATGACTGGATGCGCTACCTGCTGACGCGCTACGAACCGGCCGATGCGCCGCAGAACCGCATCGTCGCCTTTCTGCGCACCATGTACGGCGACAAGGTGCTGAATGCACCGCAGCTGAAATCCACCGCAATCTCCGATGCGGGGCTCACAAAACAGACTCTATACGAGGTAGAACGCAGCGCTTTCACCCGCAGCACCTATGACCGCGCGGTCGAAAGCCTCAATGCCGTCAACGATGAAATCTCTGAACTGATCCAGCGCACATGGGGCAGGACATGACGACCAGGAAAAAACGAATGACGATGCTCGACGGATTGGCAGCGGCGGGGCATGCCCCCCCTGCCCCGGGCAGTTCGATGATGTCGACCAACCGGGCGCTGCGCTCTGCGCGCGACGCGGTGGATTCGCATCAGGTCTGGGAACTGGACCCCGATACCATCGAGGACGGCAGGATAGCCGACAGGCTCGACCCTGACGATGTGGTCGATCTGCGCGACGCAATAGAGACTAACGGCCAGACAGTGCCTATTCTTGTGCGCCGACACCCCACCACGCCCGACCGCTATCTGCTGGTCTACGGGCGGCGCAGGCTTCAGGCGATCCGCAATTCCGCCAAGGTGACAACCGTGCGCGCGCTGATTGCCAGCATGGGCGACGATGACGCGGTCAAGGCGCAGATTTCCGAAAACATGGCCCGGCGCGATCTGTCCTTCATCGAAAGGGCACTTTTCGCGCAGGAACTGGTGGAAACGGGCTTTGGCAACCAGACCCAGGTGGCCGAAGTCCTGACCGTCACCAAATCCTCCGTTTCCATGGCCATCGCCATCGCCGAGATGATCGGCCGCGATCTGATCCGGGCCATCGGTCCGGCTCATGGCATTGGCCGCCCCCGGTGGGAAGCCCTGGGCAAAGCCATCGAGGAACGCCAGATCAACCGCGACCGGTTGATCGAAGTGGCCGAAAGCCTGCGCAGCGAGGCCGAGGTTGCCATGGTGATCGACGATGCCTCGGCAGAGCCGAATGAAGTCTCTGTCAGGGCGTTTGAGGCTGTGTTCGAAGCCGCAGGCGTGCCCGAACGCCCGGCCCGGAAACCCGCCAAGGCCCCCCCTGCCCGTCCGCGCAAGTTAAGCGTCAATCTGACGGTGGACGGCCGCACCGCAGGACAGCTGGTGCGCACCGCCAAGGGGGTGTCGTTTGAACTCGAAAAAGGACCATTTGCCGATTGGGTAGAGGCGCAAGGCCAACCCCTGATCGAAGAACTTCACGCGCGCTGGCTTCAGCGCGGCGAAGACTGAGGAAAAGAGCAACAATGAAAAGGAGACACGAGAAAGACTGAAAGAAAAGGTCCCGCAAAGACGAAGCTCCACGAGACCCTGACTTGTTTCTAGCACCTTCAAGCTAGTGGTCGGAGCCCAAATTCGCAAGTCCAAAGTGATTCGCGGACCGCTATTTTTTTGTCTTCGTGTACATAAAATGGAATACACACCAGTATCGTCGTTTCGGCGACCGATCTCTGCTGTCCAATTGGAACGGCAGGCACAGGCAGATCGGCCCGTCACCACAGAAATCAGCAAATGGGACGCTCTGCGCAAACTTGCCGCCGCGCGTCAGCATTTCAACCTCTCCGACCGCGACCTGACAGTTCTTCAGGCCCTGCTCGGATTCCACCCCGAAACCGCCCTTGGCGCAGACAATCCACCCGCGATTGTCTATCCCTCCAACAAGGCGATCTGCGAGCGGTTGAACGGCATGCCCTGCTCCACCATGCGGCGCCATATCGCGCGGCTGGTCGATGCGGGCATGATCCTGCGCCGCGACAGCCCCAACGGCAAACGCTATGTCCGCCGCAATGGGGGTGCCAAGCTGGCCTATGGGTTTGACCTCACCCCCCTGGCTGTCCGGTTTGAGGAGTTCTGCCAGATCGCCGACCGCTTGGAACAGGCAGAGGCACGCCGCAGCCGCCTGCGCGAAATGGTCAGCCTGATGCGGCGCGACCTGGCGGGCTACGTGGACTACGGCATCAGCCAGCACCCCGACCTGCCCCTCTGGGACCGGATGAGCGACCTCGCCCGCCTGACAGCCCGCGACCTGCGCAGAAAGCTGAGCATCGGGGAACTGACCCGTCTCAGCGCCGAAATGACCGCCGCCCTGGAGGAAGTCATCGCCGCGATCGACCTGCCTGAAACAGAAGAACTGAGCACCAGCGACGCCGGAATTGAGCAGCACCATCAGAATTCAGATAAAGAATATATTGATAGAAAAAAAACGAAGGTTGAGCCAAAGGCTGCGCCGGTCCAAGCCTCTGATGCCAATGTCTCGCGAACCCATCGGCCACCACCACTGAAGCAGGTGTTGGAATCTTGCAAAGAGATACAATCTTTTTCTCAGGCCTCGGTGCGCCATTGGGAGGACCTGATCCGTCTTTCCGATGTCGTCAGTCCGATGATGGGAATCGCCGCATCCGTCTGGCAGGAAGCGAAATGCCGGTTGGGCAGGGAACAGGCCGCGACAACGCTCGCGGCGATGTTGGAGCGTTTCTCCGAGATCAAAAGCCCCTCCGCCTATCTGCGGTCCCTGGGGCAGAAAGCGGAGATGGGTCTGTTCTCCTGCGGCGCAATGATCCGGGCCTTGCAGGCGCGGGCGGTGTGAGTTCACAGCTGTGAACATTTCATGAATGCACCGAACGCCCGCAGTTCACAGCTGTGAACTCTGCCTCACAACCCGGCCGCTTTGGTCAGATTGACGCGGAACCGATCGCGCCGTCGCTGATACCGGCGGGTCATTTCCGCGCTGGCATGGCCAAGCTGCTTCTGGACATAGCGCTCGTCCACCTCCGCCGAAGAAGCCAGACCCGCCCGCAGCGAATGGCCGGAGAACAGCGCCAGCCGGTCCTTCTCCGGCAGCTCCGCCCGGACGCCGACCTCCAGCACGCAGCGCTTGATCAGCCGCGCGATGTGCTTGTCATTCAACCGTGTTTCCAGGGCGCGTTTGCCGTCCCGCGAGGTGCCCACGAAGATCGGGCCGAAGTCGATCCTGGCGAAATGCAGCCATTGTTCCAGCGCATGCACCGGGCAGGTCTGATCCGAGGATCCGCGCCCGATCTCGACCTCGCGCCAGCCGGTCTTGGCGTTGAGAGTGAGCAGGGCGCCGCCCTCCAGAATCTCGACCCAGCCGCCCGAATCCGGCGTATCGTCCTTGCCGTGATCGAGGCCGACGATCTCGCTGCGGCGCAGCCCACCGGCGTAGCCGACAAGCAGGATCGCACGGTCTCTGAGGCCGCGCAGATCGAAGGGCAGGCAGGCCACCATGGCGCGGATATCCTCGGTCATGATCGCCGCTTTCTGTTCCGGCGGGCGGGCATGCCTGCGCTTGATCCCGGCCAGCACCGAAGCGATGTGCCGGTCCTGCCGGTCCAGGGTCAACCCGCGCTGTGTGTAGTTCCAGGCCAGACCGGAGAGGCGGCGTTCGATGGTGCTGACGCGCAGGGCAGGGGCCTTGCCCACGGGGGCAGCCATATCCGCGAGATAAAGGCCGATCATCTCGGGCGAGGGGGGCAGGGGCTCTGTGCCCTTCACCCGGCACCAGCGGGTAAAATGCGCCCAATCCCTGGCATAGGCCTTGAGAGTATTGTCCGAGGCGGCGGCGCGGGCATAGTTCCGGGCGCTGTCCACCAGCCGGTCCAGATTGCCGGATCCAGCCACCTCCTCGGGGAGGGATAGGAGGGTATCTTCGGGCTTGGCGGGTTTCCTCGAATTTGTCGACATCTTGCGTTTAACCCCATGATCTTGTGGTTTTTCGGCAGGCTAGACATAATCGGCCGATAAGGCAAACTTACTGGACATGGCTGGAAACGACAAAGCGGGGCGGTTTGCACACTATATAGTAGGCAAAAGCGCCGCCATAAGATAGTCTTGTGGCATGACATATGCCCGTGACGACTTCGAAACCTTACCCCGGACGTCCTCCTGGATCACCTCGGCACACGCCGAAACCCCTGAAGATGTTGCCTTTTTATCAGGCGCGGCTCTCAACCACCTGCATCTTGTGGTGGGGCGCGAGGATGTGCCCCAGAGCTTGTTGCGTGAGAGGCTGGCGCTGCGCGCGGCGGAAGCCTGTGTCGCGCATTCAGGGCGACCGGAAAGGGCTGGGGAGTTGCGCGATGCGGTGCACTTGTCGCGCCCTGGCGATTTGCCTGGACCAGCCGGGGAAACCTATCTGTCCTGGCGGCGGGCATTGGAGCGGCCGGTTTCGGTCAAGGCGTTGCATCGAGCCATACCGGGGATCGATCCTATGCAGATTGCCGAATGGCTGGACTGGTGCGACCAGAGCGGTGCTGGGCAGGGGGCGCCAGTTACGCGGGCCGCAACAGTTCTGGAGAAGGTTTTGTCGGATACCCCGCGCGGAGAAACCGCCGCTTTGATCCTGGCCGATGCGGCCTTGGCGCAAGCGCTCGGCTGGGATCACCTTTTGCCGTTGCTGGCTACGGGCATGAAGTGCGCGGACCAGCGCAAGCGAGGTGATGAATTGCGACTGGCCTGTCATCGCGCGGTGATCGCTTCATCAATCGAAGCCGTGCGCCGTGCCGCAGACCTGTCCCGGCGAGTGGCACGGTTGGCCGCGGTTGCGCCGAAGCTGAGGGCAAAGGGGTCAGAGCAGGCCGTCGAGTTGTTCCTGACCCGGGATGCGGCGGCGCCGTCAGCTCTCACCTCGTTGAATTCGGACCGTGCTGCGCGGCGGTTCTGCGACAGATTGGTCGAGCTCGGCGCTGTGCGCGAGCTGACCGGGCGCGACACGTTCCGGCTCTACGGGGTATGAGACCAATGAAGGATCATGCTGAGAACCATCTGGATCGCGAACTGGAAGACCTCCCGGCCGAGCTGCGCTGGTGTCACTGTACCCTCATTAATCAGAATTGCCTTTAAAATTATCGTTTGTTTTCAGCGGCACGATGTACCCTTAATTTTCATATTG
>NZ_JARAMM010000029.1:0-25377 GCF_028807335.1 Sulfitobacter sp. PR48
TGCAAAATCGCCCTCCGGGGGGAGGTCGGGCGATGCCCGGCTGACGCCGGGCGGAGGCGCTTGGGGGTATGCACCGCGCCAATGGCATGGGCAGTTTCGTCCGCATTGCAGACCTTCGCGCACCTTCCTGCGAAGGTCCGCTTTGAGCCCTTTCCGCTTTACCAAGCGCGGAATCAAGGCCGCAGGCCGCCGCGCATCGCCGGGCCGTCCCCTGGCACGGCGATTTGGCTGCTGTCGTGTGCTACGGATAACTTGGAAGTGCTTGGCTGCCATAAAGTGCCAGTCACGACGGTCGGATCGCCGCACCACGGCCCGTCGATGCGCGGCTTGGGGTTTTGTTGCGAACGGCAACTCCGTCCCACATCCCAGACCTTCGCGCGCCTTCCGGGGAAGGTCCGGTGCGCGCCCGCATGGGCAAAATCCACAACCGCCCCGCATGGGCTCTTTCAGTTGCGCGGGGGCGTTGGCTATACCGTAGCTGGTTTCAGCCCGCATTTGCGATTGGAAAGGCGTCTGATGAACAAACTGTCTGCGGCACCCGTGCTCACCACCGAAAGACTGATCTTGCGCGGTCCCGAACGCGAGGACCTGCCGGCCTTCACCCGGTTCATGACCAGCGCCCCGTCACTGGAAGCGCAGGGAGAGACCGTCACGGCGGAACAGGCCTGGTTCGCGTTTCTGACCGGAATCGGACATTGGCAATGGCACGGTTTCGGCTTCTTTACCGTCGTTGAAAAGCAGACGGGACAGCCTGTCGGGCGCGTGGGTCTGATCAGGCATTCCAACTGGCCGGAGGTGGAACTGGCCTGGCATCTCTTCGAGGAGGGCGAGGGGAAAGGCTTTGCCACAGAAGCTGCAATCGCCGTCAGGACATGGGCCGGCGAAGCGCTGGGGCTGGATCGGCTGTACAGCTACATCGACCGGAAGAATCTGCGTTCACAGGCCGTGGCGAAGAGGCTTGGTGCCCGCACGGTGGGCACACGGGCGCCGCACGAGCCAGAAGCGGAAGTCTGGGTTCATGCCATGGCGCAGCGTTGAGGCAAGCCGGGCCGGCGCCTTCGGCTTGTTCCGGGGCTTGGGCTTACCGGCGCGGGCAGCGTCCTCCGCTCCGCGAACCGCACCCCATGTCGCCCCAGGCCCGGTCCCACCCGCGCTCTAGCCGCGCAGGAAGGCTTCGACCCAGTCTGTCACGGTCTGTGACGCGGGGCCGGTGCGGTGTTCTTCGAACTGGTTCCCGACCAGGGAAGGTTCGAGGTTGAATTCGATCGTATGGGCCCCTGCGCGGCGGGCCTCGGCGACGAAACCTGCCGCCGGGTAGACATTGCCGGAGGTGCCGATGGCGATGAAGATCTCCGCCTCGCTCAGGTGCTGGAACAGCGCGTCCATGTCATAGGGCATTTCCCCGAACCAGACGATGTCGGGCCGCGCGGCGGGCGCGCCGCAGGCGGGGCAGGGATCGCCCGGGGCCATCACCATCGGCGCGGGCCAGCGGTGATCGCAGGCGGCGCAGAGCGCGCTTTTCAGCTCGCCATGCATATGCATCACCCGCTGCGATCCGCCGCGTTCATGCAGGTCATCGACGTTCTGGGTGATCACGATCACCTCGCCCTCGTGTTCGGCCTCCAGCCGGGCGAGGGCGCGGTGCGCGGCATTGGGTTCCACCTGCGGCAGCTGCGCGCGGCGGGCATTGTAGAAATCGACCACCAGCCTGGGATTGCGGGCAAAACCCTCGGGCGTGGCCACGTCCTCCACCCGGTGCTGCGCCCAGAGACCGTCATCGGCGCGGAAGGTCTCGATCCCGCTTTCGGCGGAAATGCCGGCACCGGTCAGGATCACGATCTTGCTGCGGGAATGGATCATGGGTTCTGGTCCTCGATCAGGTGGAAACTCTCGGCCAGCCAGGGCAGCTGTGCGGTGACCGGACTGATCATATGGGTCTGCATCAGGCGGCGCATGGTTGCGGATATATCGCGCGGGACCGGGTCGGACCAGTCCGCCCCGGCAAAAAGGGTGATCTGCCGCGCGGCATCCGGCAGCGGCAGGGGCATCGGCTGCAGGGCCTCGTGGAAGCGCGCGGCGCGCATATAGCCCAGGGGCGTGGTGATCGCCCAGCCGATGCCGCGCGCCACCATGGCCATCAGCGCCAGATGGCTGCCGATCTCGAACCGGGTCGGCAGGGTCAGCCCCGCCCGCGCGATATGCCCGCCGATCTGCTGCGCGATCAGCTGCTCGACCGCGTAATGCAGCAGGGGCAGCGGCCCGGTGCCCGCCAGCAGGCTCTCGGGCGTCTGGTCCAGCCCGGCCGGTGCCACGATGATGAAGGGGTCGCGCGCCAGCGGATATTCGGTGACCCCTTCGGGCGGTTCGGCGGGTCTGGCCCCGATGGCCATGTGCAGCGCCCGCGCCTGCATCGCGGCGGCCAGTTCAAGACTGCCGTCGGTGATCATGCGGAACCGGCAGCCGGTGAGGCTGTCGGCGAGGATGGTGGCAAGGCGCGGGGTCAGGTCATTGTCGAAATCGTCGATGATGCCCAGACTCAGCTCCTTGAGGTGGGCAAGGTCCATCACCGTGACCTCGCTTTGCGCCAGCCTGAGTTCCGACAGGGCCACCCCGGCATGGCGCAGAAACAATTCCCCCGCCGGGGTCAGCCGCATGGGGCGGCGTGAATGGTCGATCAGATCGGCCCCCACCGCCTGTTCCAGATTGCGCATCTGCTGGCTGACCGCAGGCTGGCTGAGCCCGGTCGCCATGGCCGCCTGTGCCACCGACCCGGCCTGCGCCAGCGCTTCGAAGACTTCGATTCCACGCAGGGTGACGCCCTTTTTCAACATATGCTTGGCCCCTTGTTTCGTGTTTCTTGAAAGCATCCGCTGCCGGGGTCAAGGTTTTATGACGTTTTTGCGAAGACCTCATAAGAAAAGCGGAATATAGCGGCATTCGGGCCTGACGAGAGGCTGGCGCATTGATGGGCCATCGCCTGCCCGCTTGCGTTTCGCCTCCGAGTCCGGGAGGGGTTCAAAGAGGACCATCCCTGCAAGGCGCGCGAGTGTCTGGTATGCGAGCTTTGCGGTCTTTAGCAACGAAACCCCAAGCCGCGCGAAAGACTTGTAAGCGGACAAAGCCGCCCGTCGATCAGGCATGCCAGGGCCCGGAACAAGCCGCAGGCGCCGGGCCATCGCCTGCCCGTGCCCCGGGTAGGCGATTTGGTGAGGCTTGGTGTTCCCATGATAGGGCTCATCACGGTAGAGAAATTAAGTGGCATGAACCAAGGCATCATCGCCCACCCCGGGCAGGCGCTGGCCCGGCTTGCGCTTTGCGTCCATGGACCGGCATGTAGCGCAAAGCGCTTCGGGGTCCTCCTGCCCCACTTGCAGCTTTTCCACGCGCGCCCCATGGTGCGCCGGAGAAGGAGACCGAGATGAAGATTGCCACCGCCGCCTATCCGCTCGATGTGCTGACATCCTGGGCGCAATACGAGGACAAGATTTCGCATTGGGTGGTAGAGGCCGCCGGGCAGGGGGCCGACCTGCTGGTCTTTCCCGAATATGCCGCGATGGAACTGGCCACCCTGGCGGGCCCGGAGGTGGCGGGCGATCTGGAGGCATCGCTGTTCGCCGTGTCCGACCGGCTGCCGGAGGCCGATGCCCTGCATGTGAAACTGGCCCGCGCGCATGGGGTGCATATCGTTGCCGCCTCTGCCCCCGCGGCGACCGACACGCGGCCCGTCAACCGGGCGCGGCTGATCACGCCCACCGGGCAGATCGGGGTGCAGGACAAGCAGATCATGACCCGTTTCGAGGGCGAAGTCTGGGACGTTATCCCGGGCAACAAGCTTCAGGTGTTCGACACCGTGCTGGGCAAGATCGGCATATTGATCTGTTATGACAGCGAATTTCCCCTGCTGGGCCGGGCATTGACGGAATGTGACATCATCTGCGTGCCCTCGGTCACCGAAACCCTGGCGGGCTATTGGCGGGTGCGGATCGGCGCGATGGCCCGGGCGCTGGAGAACCAGTGCATCACCGCCATGTCCAGCGTTGTGGGGGAGGCCGATTGGTCCGAGGCGCTGGGCACCAGCTTTGGCGCGGGCGGCATCTTTGCCCCGCCGGACACCGGATTTCCGCCCACCGGTGTCATGGCCGAGGGCGCGCTGAACGCCCCCGGCTGGACCTGCGCCGAGGTCGACCTGGCCCGGGTTGCCCATGTCAGGCGCGATGGCGTCGTGCTCAACCGCAGCCATTGGCAGGGGCAATCGGGACGCGACGGCGCGGCGATACCTGTGAGATTGCGTTGAATACCCCTTGAAAAATGGCCGCAATAGGCTCATTTAGCAGCGTGCCCCGCATTTGGGGCAGGTAAACCAAGGAGAGACCATGGCCAAGGAAGATACGCTCGAATTTCCCGGTGTCGTGAAGGAACTCCTGCCTAACGCGACGTTTCGGGTCGAGCTTGAAAATGGCCATGAGATCATCGCGCATACGGCAGGCAAGATGCGCAAGAACCGCATCCGGGTTCTGGCAGGCGACAAGGTGCAAGTCGAGATGACCCCCTATGATCTGACCAAGGGTCGGATCAATTACCGGTTCAAATGACCCGTAGGGTGCGCATTCATTGCGCACCTTCCTCGGGTCCTTCTTTTCGCAACAGACGTCTTTTCACGACAGACGTCTTTTCAAAACAGACGTCTTTTCGCAACAGACGTCTTTCACGACAGACGTCTTTTCAAAACAGGCGTCTTTTCAAAACAGACGTCTTTTCACAACAGACGTTTGGCGCTCGGTGCGGGCGCGGGATGGTGCGCAGTGAATGCGCACCCTACGGCAGGTGGTTTTGACTGACAGACCGACTTTGATACTCGGATCGGGATCGCCCCGGCGGCTGGAGCTTCTGGCCCAGATCGGCGTGGTCCCCGATGACGTGCGCCCCCCCGACATTGACGAAACCCCCGGGAAGGCCGAACTGCCGCGCCCCTATTGCGCCCGCATGGCGCGGGAAAAGGCGGCGGCCGTCCCCTGCGCGGCCGATGACATCGTGCTCTGCGCCGATACCACCGTGGCGCTGGGCCGGCGCATCCTGGGCAAGCCCGGGGATGCAGCCGAGGCCGAAGCCTTTCTGCGGATGATGTCGGGGCGCCGCCACAAGGTGATCACCGCCGTCGCCGTGAAACGGGGCGACCGGCTGTGGCAGCGTGACGTGCAAAGCACCGTGCGCATGAAATCCCTGTCTGACGCAGAAATCGCCAGCTACCTTGCCAGCGGGGACTGGCAGGGCAAGGCGGGCGGCTATGGCATCCAGGGATCTGCCGGCGCCCTGATCCCATGGATCAGCGGCTCCTTTACCGGTATCGTGGGCCTGCCCCTGGCCGAAACCGCGAACCTGCTGATCGCAGCGGGCTATCCATTGCTGAAAGGGACCTCATGAAGGGCCGCACCATCATTCTGGACCACCTGGGCGACCGCGAGGCCGCCGCCCTGATGGTGGACGGCAAGCTGGACGATCTGCTGATCGACAGCGACGCCCCCCGCCCCGGCACCGTCTACCGCGCCATTGCGGACCGGCCGGTGAAAGGGCAGGGCGGCATGTTCCTGAAAACCCCCGACGGCTCTGCTTTTCTGCGCCAGATCAAGGGGCTGGCCCCCGGTCAGCCGATCCTGGTGCAGGTCACCGGCTTTGCCGAGCCGGGCAAGGCGATCCCGGTCACTGCCAAGATCCTGTTCAAGAGCCGCTATGCCATTGTCACGCCGGAGGCCCCGGGGCTGAACATCTCGCGCAGCATCAAGGACGAGGCGCTGCGCGACCGCCTGCTTGAGGTGGCCCATGACAGCGCCGGGGACAGCGGCTTTGGCCTGATCCTGCGCTCCTCCTGCGCCGCTGCGGATGACGATGATATCGCCGAGGACATCACCGCCATGCTCGACCTTGCCGCGCGGGTGATGGAGGACGGCGGAACCGGGATGGAGGTGCTGAGCGAAGGCGACGGCCCCCATGTGCTGGCCTGGCGCGACTGGACCGCCCCGGCGGAGGTGGTGACGGAGCCGGGCGGTTTCGAGGACCACGGCGTGATGGATGAGGTCGAGGCCGCACGCGGCCCGCAGGTGGGTCTGGGCGGTGGCGCCTCGATCTATGTGGAGCCGACCCGCGCGCTGGTGGCGGTGGATGTGAACACCGGCAGCGACGCCTCGCTTGCCGCCGGGGTCAAGGCCAACATGGCCTGCGCGCGCCTGCTGCCCCGCGCACTGCGGGTGCGGGGCCTGGGCGGCCAGATCACCCTGGACCTGGCCCCGATGCCGAAAAAGGACCGCCGCGCCTTTGAATCCGCCCTGCGCGCGGCCTTCCGGGGGGATGACGTGGAAACGGCGCTGGTGGGCTGGACCCCGCTTGGCCATTTCGAACTGCAGCGCAAGCGCATGCGGGCGGCCCTGTCGGAGGTGCTGTGATGTCCTGTCCGATGTGCGGCAAGCCCGTGATCAAGGCCTATCGCCCCTTCTGCTCGCGCCGCTGCGCCGACCTGGACCTGGCGAAATGGTTCAACGGCAGCTATGCGGCCCCCTCCACCGACCCCGAAGACATCGAAGCCGCCATCGAGGCCGCCGAAGCCGCGGCGGACACGCCATCAAAGCCACACTGAAAGCCCTTTGGTTTCAGCGGCAAAAAGAGGCTGGACACCCCGCCCCAGAGGTCCTAGAACCCGCTCACCCGACCACATCGTGGTGACCCGTGCCCGGGTAGCTCAGGGGTAGAGCAGTGGATTGAAAATCCTCGTGTCGGTGGTTCGATTCCGCCCCCGGGCACCATTTAACTCTCTGATATGATTATATTTTCTGCTCATGGCTGATCCTCGTTTCGGTCAGGTTTGACGCTTTTCTGCAAAGGTTTGACACTTTCGGCCCGCCTTCGGTTATCTTCTTCCAGTGTGGCCATGGTCTCGCGGTTCTTGTCGGCAAGGTTTGCAGACCGCGAATAGTGCCGCGCCATGGACGGTGTTTTCTGTCCCAACAGGTCCGCAATGCGGCGTTCATCGAGGCCTGCTTCGCGTAGAGTCGTGGCGACCGTGTGCCGCAAGCCCTTGAGGGTCAGGCCTTTTTTGATAAGGCCTTCATTCTCAAGGGCGGTTTTGAAGCGGTGCCAAACGGTCGAAAACCCGTTGTAGGTCCAAGGCCCGCCTTGCGAGCTGGCCAGCACTGTGGCCGCCTCATGCGCGGGGATGCTGTCGAGGGCTGCCTGCAAGGTCGGGCTGACGGGAATCGCCACCTGCTCGCCTGTCTTGCCGCGCACGCCCCAGATCGTGTCGCCGTCGATCTGGTCCTTGCGCAGCTTCAGCGCGTCCGAGGGGTCGAGCCCGGTATTAATCATCAGCGCCAACGCCACCCGCACATGCGGCTTGGCGCGGGACAGGACGATGTCGCGTTCTTCCATGCTCCAAGGCCGGTTGGCATAGGCGCGGTCGCGCAACGAGCTTGGCCTGTCTCAGGCACGCATGGCCGACGCCCTCGGCATGTCGCAGCGCGCCTATCAGAGCTACGAGATCGGCAAACGCTCGATGCCGGTGGAGGCGCTGGTCTACATACACCGCCAGTTCGGCGTGGACCTGAACTGGATCCTGCTGGGGGTGGAGGCGGTGCGCCCGGGCCATGATCTGGCGGCGCTGGAGGGGTTCGAGACTGCGCTCGACCGTCACTTGGGCGTGACCGGCATCCGCCTGAAAAGCGAGAAACGCGGGGCGATAGTCGCGCGCTGGTACCGGTCGTTCCTGGAGGGGAAGGAAATCCCGATGGACGACGTGCACACCTGGATCGAATTGTTGAGAGAGTGAAGATGGAAATCGAGAAGAGCGATGCCTGGCAATGGCACCAGCTGGCGACGGTTGAGCGGATGCAGCGCGATCTGGCGCGCTTGACGCATCCGGTGATCCGCGTGGTGGGATTGTGTGGGGTCGCGTATATGGCAAGCTGGGCGGTGCTGGTGTTCAAGGGTGACGCCGGGGCGATGGTGGTCGTGACGGCGGTGGCTGCGGCTGTGCTGGTGCTTGTTGCTCCGGCCTTTGCGCTGGCGGTCGGGGTGGAGCGGTATCTGCGGGGCCGGTTGGAACGGATCTGACGAATTCGAAGGGTCAGTCATGACTTTCGGCCCAAGTTGCGCTCAGGAGCCCGGATCCTTCTCGCCAATTTCAATGAATGATCCGCCTTCGAGGATCCAAAGCGCCAACTGCTCGATGGCGCTATGAAGATTGGCCTGCTTTTTCAGCGCGCATTCCCAGACAATCGCGACCCGCCAGCCCTCATCCGACAACGTTGCCACGACTTTCTGATCGCGCCGGATATTGGCCGCGAACTTCGCCGCCCAGAATTCGGGGCGTGTGGCAGGCGTCGATGCAAATCGACAGCCTTCGTGCCGGTGCCAGAAGCATCCATGCACGAAAACGGCGACCCTGTGTTTGGGCAGGACCAGATCTGGTCGCCCGGTCACGGTCTTGGCGTGAAGCCGGTAGCGGAACCCACGCGCGTGAAGGGCACGGCGCAGCAAGAGCTCGGGCCGCGTGTCCTTGCCGCGTATTCCCGACATCATACGGGAACGGGTCTCCTTGTTGACAATATCTGCCATTTGGCTCCTGGCATTGTCCCTCGCACCTGGTATACAGGCATCAGTCCCCTGATGAGAGGTCCCTGATTTGCCGGCCAAATTCGGCATTGTCGATCTGTTTGCCGGTCCTGGCGGGCTGGGTGAGGGTTTCTCCTGCCTGAAGGTGGGTGACCACGCGCCCTTTCACATCGGCATCTCGGTCGAAAAGGAAACCTCGGCGCATCGGACGCTCAGGCTGCGGGCGTTTCTGCGGGAACATCAGGCGCAGCACGGAACGCTGCCCCAAGCCTTCGTCGATTTCCATGCCGGGCTCTCGGATGAACCGGACTGGCATGAGGTCGATGCCCATGCATGGGCGCAGGCCGAAGCAGAAGCGCGCTGTCTTGAGCTGGGGACCGAGGACGCAGGCAAGGCCATCGATGCAGCCATCACGAGCCTGCGCAGGGACTTCGACGACACGATCCTGATCGGCGGGCCACCATGCCAAGCCTATTCGCTGGTTGGCCGCGCCCGGTCTAGGGGAAAGGTCGGCTATGTGCCCGAGGAGGACGAGCGGCACTACTTGTTCCGGGAATACATCAGCGTCCTTGATCGCCTGCGCCCGGCGGCCTTCGTGATGGAAAACGTCAAGGGGATGCTCTCCTCGACCATCGAAAGCCGTCTCGTGTTCGAGATGCTGATGGAGGACCTGGCATCGCTCGGCACTGGCAAGGGTCATCAATACGAGCTGCGCGCGATCCATGTCGAAGACGGCAGGGCAAGCCTGCAGGAGGCAGCGCAGCCGTCCGATTTCATCGTGCGGGCAGAACGCTTTGGCGTGCCGCAGCGCCGTCACCGCGTCATCATCATCGGGATACGCTCCGATCTCGCCAAGGGCGTAAGCGATGCCGACATTGCGGTGTCGGGTGTTGCTCGGACGGTCGACGACGTGATCGGCAACATGCCGATGCTGCGCAGCGGGATCAGCCGGGGGCAGGATGACCCGGACGCATGGCAGACGGTTGTCGCCGATGCTGCCCGGCTGCTGGCCAATCTTCATGGTGGCAAGACGAGTTCGCAGATCCGGGGCGTCTTCAAGGATGTCGCGAAACGGCTGAAGGCGGGCGGCACAGCGGCCCGCTCGGCGTCACGATTGCCAGAGGGGTATGGCACCTCCAACGACGCTCTGCTGCAGTGGCTGGAAAGGCCGGGGCTGCGCGGGCTGGCGCAGCACGAGACGCGGGGGCACATGGCATCGGACCTTGGCCGTTACCTCTTCGCGGCCGTGTTCGGCGAGGTGCAAGGCTACAGCCCGAAAGCCGCCGACTTCCCGTATCTTATCAGCCCGGATCACAAGAACTGGGACAGCGGGAAATTCAACGACAGGTTCCGGGTCCAGCTGGCGGGTGAGGCCTCCACGACCGTTACCAGCCATATCTCGAAGGATGGTCACTACTTCATCCATCCGGAGCCCATGCAGTGCCGCAGCCTGAAGGTGCGGGAGTCCTCTGTGAGAACGAGATTTAGCCGAAGGAAGCGCGATACACGGATGGCTCAAGGATCAGCGCGTTATCGAGTGGCGGTTCAATCAGGAAGGAGCGCGGCGCTCGACCAACTTCGTAGAGCCTGAATATTCGGAAATTGTTGGGCGCCTCTTCTGCAAAGTCTCGTTCATTTCGAGATAGGAAAAACGGTGTGCGTCTATGACCAACAGTGGTTTTGACTTCGAAAAACCGTTCCGTTCCGTCAGCTTCGAAGGAACGGATGTCATATCCAGCACCATCCCCTTCTTCCTTGGAAACCCATTTTACTTTCTTTGCCAAGTCCAAGCGCCCGGCTTGGCTTAGACGCGCAATTTCGGAATGATAAACAAGTTCCTCTCCGATCAGCCCGGTTTTTCTGTTTCGCAGATCGCGAAGTGCTGGATCGAATTTCCGTGCCAAACGCTCCATATCCGGATTTTTTGAAATAATCGGCGGTTCAATAGCGGGTGTCTGTTCCGGGAACAGGACAAGCACGTCGGAAAGGCCCTGCTTCGGGGTTGCTTCCGGAAGATCGAAATTCCAAAAGCCGTCAATCCGTTTCTCGACGGCGGCGATCAGCGCTTGCTGATAGTTTCTCAGCGGTGCAAGCCCCGGCAACCAAGGTAGGCCAATTCTTTCAAGAACCGCGCTGATGTTCTGAAATTTTCGCTCAACAGACTTTACGCTTCTTCCCGTTGTCTCGGATATCTCACGATACTTGTGCAGCTTAACGGGATTCTGCCCCTCCAAGTTCAGCTTCCACAAGTCAAAATATCCCGCAACTGCGAGGTCAACTGCCAAATCGGACCAATTTGAACCGGGTTCTTCCAAAGACTAAGCGCCTCTTGCGTCTATGCCATCGTCGTTCTTCCTGGCCTGAAAATCAATGTCTTGCTGTTAGGCGACGCCGAGGAACTGGCGCGCCTGATCGAGGAGAAATACGGCATCAGCATGGGGCTCGGCGCCATCGTGGATGCGGAGGATTTCAAACCCTGGCTTCATGATGCGCGGATCAATGGCGAGGTCGGGGATTTCTACTGGGGGCGGTATCGCAAGCTTCTGGGCCTGAAGGGGCTTCCCAAGTCGGTGATCGACGGCACGGACGAGGTCACGGACAAGGTGCTGGACCGCCTGGGCAACCCGAACAACCTGAGCCCCTGGAGCCGCCGGGGCATGGTCGTCGGGCATGTCCAGAGCGGCAAGACCGCGAACTATACCGGCCTGATCTGCAAGGCGGCGGATGCGGGCTACCGGCTGATCGTCGTGATCGCCGGCATCCACAACAACCTGCGCAACCAGACCCAGGCGCGGATCGACGAAGGTTTCATCGGGCGGGATACCGGGCGGCTGGCCCATGCCAACAAGGCGCAGCGGCAGAAGATCATCGGCGTCGGACAGTTCGATCAGCGCGAATTTCCGGTGTCGCTGACCAACACCCTGCGCGGTTTCAACAAGGCGACGGCAACCACTTTCACCGCGCAGCTGAGCCAGATCAACGTGCCGGTCGTGCTGGTGATCAAGAAGAACTCCAGCACGTTGAAGAACCTGCTGGAATGGCTGAAGGAACATTCCGTTCACCAGAGCACGCAGATGGTCAGCCAGCCCATGCTGCTGATCGATGACGAGGCCGACAACGCCTCGATCAACACGGCCTATCAGCGAGACGAGGTGACGCGGATCAACAGCCAGATCCGCGAGCTGCTGTCGCTGTTCCATCGCAGTTGCTATGTCGGCTACACCGCGACGCCCTTCGCCAACATCTTCATCGATCCGGACACCGATGACGAGGCGCTGAAACAGGACCTGTTCCCCCGGGACTTCATCATCGGGCTGGATGCGCCCTCGAATTATTTCGGGGCGCAAAAGATCTTCCTCGACGCGCGTGACCAGCACATCCGGCTGATCGACGACAACGAGGACGTGCTGCCGATGAAGCACAAGATCGACCATCCGGTCAATGTGCTGCCCGGCAGTCTGGTGGAGGCGGTGCGCGCCTTCATCGTGGCTCGGGCGATCCGGAACGCGCGCGGGCAGCAGGCTGGCCATGCGTCGATGCTGGTGAACGCCTCGCGGTTCACGGACGTGCAGGGGCGCTTGCGGTCGCGGATCGCCGATGTGGTGGCCCGCATACGTGATGCCGTGGCCGTCGACGCGGGAAAGGGTCCGGCTGCGCTGCGGAACCCCGAGATCGCGGCGCTGCACGCGACATGGAAACGGGAATTTGCCGACGCGGAGGGGGCCGACTGGCCATCGGTCCAGTCGCGGTTGCACGAGGTTCTGGTGGCGGCCCGCGTGGTCGAAGTCAACGCCTCCAAGCGGGCCCAGGCGCTGGACTATGATCATGTGGGAGAACACGGGATCACCGTGATCGCGGTCGGTGGCTTCTCTCTTTCGCGGGGGCTGACCCTAGAAGGACTCACGATCAGCTACTTTCTGCGCAATTCCATGATGTACGACACGCTGATGCAGATGGGCCGCTGGTTCGGCTACCGCCCGAGCTACGAGGACCTGTGCCGCGTCTGGATGCCTGCGGATGGCGTCGGCTGGTATGCCCATATTCACGAAGCCATGGACGACCTGCAGACCCAGATGAAGCGGATGGAACTTGCCAAGGCAACGCCCGCGCAATTCGGCCTCGCCGTGCGCAGCCACCCCGAGGCGCTGATCGTGACGGCGCGCAACAAGATGGGGACGGGAAAGGAGTTGCCGGTAAAGGTCGGGCTGGCCGAGAACCTGATCGAGACCACGCGGATCGTCCTCGACCACGCGCAGCTTGATGCGAACCTTCGTGCGGGCGCGGACCTTCTGTCCGCCACCGCCAGCATGGGGATACCTCTCTCCGAACGGCCAAGGGGCTACCTGCTCTCCGGGGTAGGCGTTGAGTCGATCAGGGATTTCCTTCGCAAATACCGAACAGAACCCGGGCTTCGTCCGGTAAATCCGCTTACTGATCCCAAGTTGATCAACGACTACATCGAAGCGCGGGCTGATGATGAGCTTGCGAAATGGGATGTCTTCATCGCCAGCTCTACCCGCAAGGACATGGACCCCATACCCTTTGCAGGGCTCGATATCGTGCCCTACGAGCTTTCCGTTGATCCGGACCTCGCAAAGGGCGGTGTTCTTGCCTTCAGCGGTTCCAGCCGTCGGATTGGCTCTGCCGAGGACGAAACCGAAGGCCTGACCGCAACGCAGATTGCCGATGCGCGTGAAACATTCCGCCTTTCCCGGGCAGATCAGAAGCTGCCCAAGACCGTCAACCCGAGGATCTACCGCCAAGTGCCTGGGCGCCGTCCGTTGTTGATCCTCCGTCTCGTCAAGCCAAAGCTGGCCGATCCCGACATGCCGGAAGGGGTGCTTGTGTGGGGTCTTTCGTTTCCGTCCAGCAGGATCGGTGGCGGCACCGTCGAATACGTGGTGAACACCATCCGCATGCGCGAGATGTTCGGCGAGGAAGAGATCGAGGAGGAGGCGCTTGGTGATCCCGACTGACACACCCTGGTCCGGCCTGGAGGCAGGAAAGGTCGATACGCGGCGGGTGGATGCCACGGCACGATGGAACTGGTTCTGGGCCGTCATGCCACGGGCGGATGCGACGCTGGTGCTGCAGCTTAGCGACTTGCCACGCCCTGTCCCGGACTTGCCCAAGCTCAAGAACCTTGAAATCCGTTTCCAGACCCTGCCGGGCGGCCCGATCCTCTACATCCGGCTGAAGGACAACGCCCAGATGGAGCTTTTCGAGACGCTCTGCCGCGACGTGATGGCGGCAGGGGAACTGGCCGAGACCGAAGCCGAGGCCTTGGAGCGCGCCATCGGGCGCACCTTCCGGTGGCACTACCTTCTGCGCGGCGGCAAGCCGGAGGTGCTGTCCGAGGAGGCGCAGAAAGGCCTGATCGGCGAAATCGAGGTTCTGAAGCTTCTGATCGCCGAGCTTGGGCCGAAGCCCGCCCTTTCCGCATGGATGGGACCGTCCGGCGCGCCGAAGGACTTCGAACTCAAGGCGGATTGCATCGAGGTCAAGGCCCGCCGCGGCGCGTCTCAGCCTTTCGTCAAGATCACCAGCGAGCATCAGCTGGCTGATGTGCCTGATCGGCGTATCTGGCTGGCGGTGCTGGCCGTCGATAAGGTGCAGCCGCCGCATGGGCGAACCCTGACCGAACATGTGGACATGGTCACGGAGCTTCTGGAGCGCACTGAACCATCATCGGTGATGGATTGGGACCTGCACCTCGCGGATGTCGGCTATGATGCCCTGCACGACTATTCGCCATGGCGCTGGATCGTGTCCGCGCCCGAGTTTTTCGCGGTGACTGAGGACTTTCCGCGGATCGCTGCACCGGTCCCGCTCGGCGTTTCCGGCCTCACCTACGCGCTGGCGCTGTCGGCGTGTTCGCCTTTTCTCAAGGATTGGGATGATGTGCGCGTCGGCTTGATCGAAGGTGGACAGGCATGAGCGAGCTTCAGGAATACCATCAGAACCTTATGGCCGACATCCGCCGCGAAGCCGACGCCAGCGGGATCTTCCCGGTCGAGGCCTTCTTCGACCGGATGACCGAGCGCCTGACGGAAGCGGGCGAACTCGAGGTTGCGGATCGTTCCTACCACCAGAGCGGCGAGGGCGGGCAGAGGCTCAGGATCGACGGATACGCAGGAGACCCGCGTGACAGCGGCGGCGTGTTGGGCCTGATCGTCTGCGACTTCGTGGACAGCGAAGATATCCAGACCTTCGGAAAGGGCGATGTGCCGCCCATCCTGAACCCCTTGATCCGTTTTCTGAAAAAGGCCCGGACGGAAGATTTCCGTGATGCCCTGAACGAGGTCAGCCCCGCATTTCAAGTCTCGGACCTGATCATCACGACGTGGTCGCAGGTCACCAAGGTCAAGCTGATCCTGGTATCGAACCGCCAGTACATTGGGCGTGACGATGCGGTGAAGCTGCAGGAGCTCGATGACGTTCCGGTCACATGGTCGGTCTGGGACCTTGCCCGCTTCGAGCGTTTCGACCGTTCCGGGCAGGCGCGCGAGGACATGGTGATCGACTTCGCCGGTGACTTCGGCGGGCCGCTGCCAGCGCTGAAGGCATCACAAACGGGCGCAGCACTGGAAAGCTACCTCCTGATCGTGCCGGGCGAACAGTTGGCCTCAATCTACGACCGCTGGGGCGCACGACTTCTCGAGGCCAATGTGCGCTCGTTCCTCCAGGCGCGCGCCAAGACCAACAAGGGCATCCAGAAGACGATCAAGGAAGAGCCGGAGCTGTTCTTCCCCTACAACAACGGACTGTCCGCGACGGCGGACGATGTGACCTGCGTCCGCACGGATAACGGTCTTGCGATCGCCTCGATCAGCAATCTGCAGATCGTGAATGGTGCTCAGACGACCGGGTCCATCCACACCGCGCTGAAGAACGCCCGCGAGCAGCTTCCGCAGGTTTTCGTCCAGATGAAGCTGACCGTGGTGCCGCCTGATCGGGCAGAGGAGATCGTACCGAAGATTTCCGAGTTCGCGAACACCCAGAACAAGGTGAACGCGGCCGACTTCTTCTCGAACCATCCGTTCCACATCCGGATCGAACAGTTCTCGCGCAGCGTGATCTTCACGGCCCGCGAAGGCGAGCGCCATGACAGCAAGTGGTTCTACGAGCGGTCCCGCGGTCAGTTCATCAACGCGCGCGGGCGTCTAACGCCTGCGCAGCAGAAGAAGTTCGACCTGGAGTTCCCCAAGGCGCAGCTCTTCAGCAAGACCGACCTTGCGAAATTCGAGTATTCGGCTGCAGGCCATCCTGACCTGGTTTCGAAAGGCGCACAGAAGAACTTCGCCGAATTCGCCAAGGAGATCGGCGAGGCCTGGGCCAAGAGCGATGCGCGATACGACGAACTCTGGTATCGGCGGCTGATCGCGAAGGCCATCATCTTCAGGAAGCTGGAAACCGAGGTGCCGAAACAGCCTTGGTATGAAGGCGGCTACCGCGCGAACATCGTGACCTACGCCATGGCGAAGGTCTTCCATGACGCAACCAGCGACAAGCAGGTGCTGGATGTCGACGCCATCTGGCGGCGTCAGGCAGTCTCGGACGCCTTGTTGCGTGCGCTGCTCGTCGCCGCGGCCGAGGCCAACGATGTCATCACGCACCCACCGGCCGGCGTCCGGAACATGTCAGAGTGGGCAAAGCAGCAGGCGTGCTGGAACGGTCTCAAGGGCAGGCAGCTCGCCTACGATGACGACTTCGCCAGCTGCCTGACGCTGGTGGAGTCCGTCCGAACCGCGGTGCGGGACGCGAGAGCGAAGAAGGCACTGACCGAAGGCATCAACGCCCAGACCGAAGTGGTCAACCTTGGGGCAGAGTTCTGGGCCAAGGTGATGGAATGGGGGAAGGTGGAACGGAAGCTGTCGCCCAAGGACCTGCAGATATTGCAGATATGCGCGTCGATGCCGCGCAGGATCCCGTCGGATTTCCAAGCCAAGCACGCCGTGGACGTGCTGCATAGGATGAAAGATCAAGGGTTTGAGGGATGGTTAGGAGATAGCTAACGCATTTCCATCCTCCATAGTAACGCGCTGTCACGTCACGGTTGATCGGATAGTCAGAAACTTGGGGAAATCTGGCCTTCGAAAGTTGCTAACTCCTCTCGATGTCCAGAACTACAATATCAATCTTGCTCACAAGCTCGACGGGCAGGCCGTCTTCGAGTTTCTTTTTCAGGTCTGCAACCTGCAAGTTGTCGTGATTCTTCAGGCACGCGATCTTTTCGTCCGCACCAAACCAGAGGACCAAATAGATTCCTTGTTCTTCTGCTGTTGGATGTACCGCGTAGCGATCCACAAGCTGCATCTGGGCCGCCGTGAAAAGCTCGGCATTCCATTGGCCTTTGACTTCCACAACCAGCATCTTCCTCCCTGTGGGCGTCTGGATGGAGGCTGTAATGTCGCATCGATTGCCGTCGGCAAGCTGATGTTCAATTACGTCCACAAACCCAAGGGGCTCAAGGCGAGGTCTCAGCCAGTTCACGATGCGCCGCGTTGCCGCATTCTCGCCAAGCCGCTGTCCTTTCTCGTAGAATTGGTCGATCACCCCAAGATCACCGCCGAGCACGTCGTCTTGTAGTCGTCCAAGGAACTCGACAACGACGCGACGCATGTGTTCGACGCTGGCTGGCCGTCCCTGATCAAGTGCAGCTCTGACAGCTGCGGCGCTCGGTGAGGCAAAGTCGCGTAGAGAAATTTTGCGCCTGCTCGCCGCCCGGATGCTCCGCAGATTTCTGTGAAACGGTGCCATCCGAGGATCGGCGAGAAGGCCATCCAGAACCGGCAAGACAGCGTCCGTCGTATCCCGCCCAATCATGTAGACGATGTCAGTCAGATAGCGATAGGCGGTTTCAGGCTTCGGGCTACCAGTTCCCCAACTTGAAGGAAGTGGGACAGGCGGCCAGCGGTCAATGAACGTGTCCAAGATGCGCGTGATTTTCGCGGCACTCAGGTCGGGCCAAATCGCATCCTCCCCTCTCTGGTCACTTCGGATGTGTTCGAGTTCGAAGATGAAATCCGGATCACGATCCAGAACCGACCAGACCGCCGACGGATCGTCATCCAAGAACCAGAAGTGGCGAAGGAACCAAAAGCGCCTTTGCGCCTCAAGCCTGTGGGGCAGTATCCCGGAATCAAGTTCTGCACAGCGTTCCCTGATCAACGCAAGCAGGTCTGCTCGATCCCCGTGGCGAACAGCCATATCGAAAAGCCGATCCAAGGGATGGTGCGCAATGGCCGGAAACTTGCGCAACCATTCCAAAGGACGGGTTGGCAGCAGAAAATGGAACGTTGGCTTTCGTTCCAGCCAGCTTACGTCTGCCGTCTCGCTGGAAGAGGCGAGCTGAGCTTCAACGTACCCTGTTATGAACGCGTCGGCGTCGGCGTCGTCGCGAAAAAGCAATGCGTCGACTGCTTCCTCGAATTGTATGCGTTCACCCTCGCTGACCCCGTTGTATCCGCCGATATCTGTGCGAACCGCAGCGAGGATGCGCCGATCAATATGCGACAGGTCTCTGGTGGCCCTGAACTCGGCGACGCAAGCGGCATGAAGCCTGACAACGCTTGTGCGGGCCGTGCCCAACGCACAATGTTCCAACGCCGGGATGTCATCGTCGACGACGCGAAGGTAGTTCCGCAGGGCCGCGTCCACGTCGATCAATCCGTGCGTAAGTTCCTGCATTTCATCGGGCTGAATGAGGTAGTAGTTGGCGATGTGCGCCAACCACCACCTGTGAAGACCCGCTTCAATCAGGCTTTGGTCATTCGTCAGTGACCTGATCGCGGCCTCTGCGCCAGCTCGCTCACGTCGCCGCCAGCGGGCTTGCGACCGATCGCGTCGATCTCGCATTTCCCTCCAGCTACGGAATTGTCGACGTTGCCTAAGTGCCCACCTGGCGAGGAAATCCGGATTCTGATGCGCTTGCTGTCGCGCATAATGTCTAGGCTCGTCAGGGCCCCTTTCTGCTCGTGCTCGATAGAAGTTGTGCGAGTAGACGAAAAAGTCCCATAGCTCGACATTGCCTGTCGCAAATGCGTGATCCATCATCGGCCGGATATCGTCACGCCGAAAAGACAATCCCGCATGGCCGTAGCGGTCGATCCCTTGGTCGATCATGGCCTCTCGAGTGGTCAGCCCCTCGAACATCAACCGCTGAATCTCACGGCGCAGGTGATGTTCCTCCTGCAGGACGCGGACTGCTTGGCTATCCTTGGCACCGACCGAGCGATGGAAGTGAAGCGGTTTCAGCCAGCCCCAGATCCGTCCCGGGTCCCGCGGCTCCTCGGCGACGTCGAAATATCTGTCTAGCAGATGCCCAGCAATCTTGCTGATGCCATCCCGGCAGTGACATTCCCATGAACGAGCACCACAAGTGCAAGCCAAGCCTCGTGTAATCTCATCAAGCAACCAGCCACACAGATCAGCGTCGAAGTCTCGCACTAGAGTTCGTATGAAATACCGTGATCCAATCACGCGCTCGCGCTCTCTTGGATCAGTCGGGTACAAGTTGGCGCAAGCCAGAAGCAGGTCGCGAAGCTTTTCGCGAGGTAGCCGACCCACCCCCACGTTTGTAATGGTCTTTGAAGCAAGACGCAGCGCCTCTTTCGTGCCAGATGCGATAAGTGGATCGACCATAAGTGCCAGGTCGAGCATTTCCTTTATCAGGCAATCGAGCGCTGCGTGCCTGCACTGTGGCGTTGCTGTGTCGTCCAGAACAATCGCTTCCAGTTCTGGACGAAGCGAGGTGACCGCGGGCGAGCCCGATAGAAGCTCCAGTAGCAATGCGCGCAAGTCACCGCCGGTCTCGTGAACGATCATCGGGCGGATCGCACCAACGATTTCGGGCGAAAAGAACCCCGAGGCGCTGAAACTTCGCCAGCGATCTACGCGGCGAAAGAAGGGATCATCCGATTCCAATTTGCCTAGGGCTTGAAGAAGTCGGAGTCTGGAGCTAACCGAGAGACGCGATGGATCCCCGTTTGACAGGACGGCATAAGGGTCAACATCGATTACCGCATCTTGGACATTCTGACTTCCCAATGCAGCCATCCAGCCAAGGAGACCACGAAGGTCGTCACGGGTGGTTCCGTTCGGAGCCACGAGACTCAGACACTGATTTACGGTGAAAGTGTTTGCAGGATCATCAATCCGTTGGACAAGGGCGCGGGCTGCACAATGCTCAGCAACGATGCGATGGACAGGTTCATGTCGGTCGGCACCTGCGGCTGGACGAAAAAGGCGGGTATCAAGGATTGAGGGTAGTCTGTGGTCGGGCAGGCCAAGGTCTGCGAGACGGGGGAACGTCGGGCCTTCGGCGAAATCTGCCATTGCAACGCCATCGGAACCTGACAAGAGAAGTCGCGCAAAGACCTCGTCTGCCCAAGCTATGCGTTGCTCAGTTGTGGGCGCGTCCCGAGTGGAAACTGACCTATTCGTTTCGCGAGCGAGATACCGAACCGCGTCGCTGAAAATCTCATGTCGCTGCGTGAATTGGCCTCCGGCCTGAGCGAACGCATCCGCGAATAGGTTCAGGAACTCCGGATTGCCGAGGAGATGAGTTAGGTCGTGGCGGGCGGCATCGGAAAGAAAGTCTTCGAAGTTGGCGTCTGGATGTCGGTGACTGAAGAGCAGGGCCTGCTCGGCTTGATCAAATGGGACCAACCTCGCAACGATTGGTTCCATACCCATGATGTCATGCAGCAGACGAGTGTCCGCGTCGCTCCACTCTCCGGACCGGCTCGACAGGATTGTGCGATCTGCTCCCGTGTGACGCAGTTCTTTCAGAGTGCGATGAAGGCCGGTGGGATCAATACGAGCTACCTCGTCGAAAGCATCGACAACAATGCAGGGCGCACGCGTTCTTTCAAAGATGCTGGCTTTGACCGGTGTGGTGCCGAAGCGTGTTGCAACACTTGCCAACAGTGCAGTTTTTCCCGCCCCAGGTTCGGCCAGAACGATTGCAACTCCAGGCTTGTGGAGTAGGTCGGCCTCCAAGATCGGCATCTCGCCTATCGTCAGTTTTCGTGGGAGATGGAAGGTCGGCAAAGGGTTGAACTCTCATCGAAATAACGGTTTTAGGAGACAAAATGCAATTTCGGGTTCGGTTCTACAAGATCTACTAGAGATATACGGTATCATTCCAATGCTCCCAATGTTGGCTCCAAGACTGCCCCATTTGAAGCGGCCCCACTTATGGTTCAGGGGCTATAATGTCGCAAAATAGCTCATCGACTATATTGACAAAATATCGTCTTTGAGCTATCGAAAGGCTATGGATACCTTGCCCGCATACCCCATCCGAAGCCTGCGCCAAGCCGGGGCCGTGCTGAAGGCGCGGCGTGCGGCGCGGAAGATCAGCCAGAAGCAGCTTGGCGAGATGACGGGAACGGCGCAATCCACCATTTCCGACATCGAGAACGGTGTCGTGTCCGTCAGCCTCGATGTCTACCTGCGCCTCTTGGAAGCCCTCGGTGCGGAACTGTCCGCGACGGATCGCATAGCCGACCCAGGGCAGCGCTAGGATGGCACGTATCGCCCGCGCGGGCCGACGCACACGCCAAAGCAAGACAGCCGTCTGGTACGAAAGGGCACGGGTAGGAACGCTGACCCGCGCGACGGATGGGGCCATCGCATTCTCCTACGATCCTGGCTGGCTCGCATCCGAAGCTGCTTTTCCGGTAGCCAGCGCCCTACCGCTGACTAGGCTGAAATGGCAGGGCGATCCCGTTGTCGCCGCCTTCGACAACCTCCTGCCCGATGCCGAAGGCGAGCTGCGCGAGAAGATCGCCGCGCGCGTCGGGGCGCAGGGCAAGGATGTGTTCTCGCTGCTGTCCGTGCTCGGGCGCGACTGTGTTGGTGCGCTGCAATTCCTGCCGGTGGACGAGGCTCCGTCCGAACAGGACATGCAGTATCGCGTCATTTCGGAAGCGGAGATGGTCGCCGACCTGAAGAACCTCGCCACCGCGCCGCTTGCCCTCGGTGAAGACGAGGATTTCCGGATTTCGATCGCCGGCGCGCAGGAGAAGACGGCCTATCTGCGTATCAATGGCCAATGGGCCAAGCCGCGGGGCATCACGCCGACCAGCCATATCTTCAAGACGCCCATGGGCCTCATTCCCGGCCCCGAGCAGATCGACCTGAGCGACAGCGTCGAGAACGAGTTGTTCTGCATGACCCTGGCGCGTGAAATCGGCCTGCCGGCAGCACATGTGGAAAAGCTCACCCTGCCCGGGCAGGTCGTCCTGTCGGTCGAGCGGTTCGACCGCGTCTGGCACGGCGACACCCTGAAGCGCATGCCGCAGGAAGATATCTGCCAGTCGCTGGGCTACCCTTCTGCCATGAAATACCAGAGGCTGGGCGGCCCCGGCGTCGCGCAGATCATGGAGCTCTTGCGGGAATCCGACACGCCCATCGAGGATCGGGAGACGTTCTTCCGGGCGCAGATCTTCTTCTTCCTGATCGGGGCCTCGGACGGGCACGCAAAGAACTTCAGCCTGCGTCTGGGGCGTCAGGCGCGGTTCACGCTCGCGCCCCTCTATGACATCCTGAGCGTCGCCCCGGTCGTCCACGCCGGACGCTTGCAGCGCAAGCGCTACCGCCTCGCCATGTCGATCGATGGCCATTACGGCATCGACGAGATCGTGCCGCGCCACTTCGAGGCCGAGGGCCGCGCGGCGGGTCTGCCCAGGGGCCGCCCCCTGGAGCTGTTGCAGGACATGACCGATCGGCTGGGCCCCGCGCTGGAACGGATGCTTCTGGCGGTGGGCGGTCAGGTCCCGGCGGCGGTCAGTGAGCCGATCGCGAACGACGCGATCCAGCGGGCGGCGCAGATAAGGGACCTGCTTTAGTGTTCCGGAGCCTTTGCGGCTAACCCCTCCAACGCTTTGTCGACCTCGCACGCCTTCTTGGTCAACTGTGCCTCCCACAGGATGCGGAACGCCTCGGCGAATTCGACCAAGCCCCCGGCGAAGGTGCGGATCGTGGTCATGTCGTCATCGGAAAAGGGCAGCGGGCGGCCGCGCAGTTTGGCCTCGTTCAGCTTGCGGGCGATGTGGTTGACCGCAGCGCCTTCGGTGGCGACCTGCGCACCCAGGCTTGCAGGTGGTCGAGCACGGCCTGATCCACCGGGCGCAGCAGGATGTCGGCCGCTTCCATCAGGCGGCGCAGGGCGGCGGGTTGGTTGGTGATGCCTCGGCGCTCAAGCGCGGCTTGAAATCCCGCCAGCTGGCGCGCGCTCAGGCGGGTGCTCATCGTCGTTGTCGAAGCAGAGCGCGCGCCTTTGGCCCGGCTCAGCGTGTTGTAGATCGCCCGGGTCGAGACGCCGAAGCGGCGGGCCAGAGCGGCGGCAGGGCTGCCCTCGGCGCGGGCCTCGATGATCTGGCGACGTTCGTCGTCGGTCAGTTTGCGATGGTGGCGCATGTGAAGTTTACGTTCCTATTTCTTGCCAACTTCCTTCAAGCCCCCCGCCTCCCAGCGTCAGCGGAGGGGGATCAGGGGCTTGGAGTCCGTTTCGGTGGATTGCTGCGCGCGACGGGGTGCAGGGGACGCGAGACGGGAAACGCGATGCGCACAGCATGGGGCAGGAAACGCGTCACAAAAGACGCGATGCACGATGCGAAAAGCGCGGCGCAAAGGACGCGGGACAGGGCGCACGCTCCGGAAAGCGCGATGCACGGGACGCGATGCGCGGCGCATTTTGCAGAGGACGCGCCCCTCATCCCGCCAACCCTGCTGCGCGCAGCTGGCCATCAGTCACCAGCCTCGCAGCCAACAGCGCCGTCACCTGCGGGGCGGTGATGTGTTTGCACATCGGGCTGCGGTCGCGCACCCACGCCGCCAGCCGGGCTTGGTGATTGGCAGCCAAAACCGTCCGCGCCTGCCGTTCCTCGGCCATCACCTCAAGGAAGCGCTGCCACCGGCGGGTGGCGAACCAGTTGTCCGAGAAGCAGACCTTGGACCGGGTGAAGCCCGCGCTCTCGGCGGCATAGGATTGGACGGCGCGCAGCAGGTCATTGGGGTCAACGCCCTCATTCACGGCCTCTTCGATCTTCCCAAGGCACGCAGCCTTCCCGCGTTGCCGGTCCTTCGGATAGGCCGACCAGATCCTCTCAAATCTTTCATCCTCAACCGCCGCCGCCTCCGCGCGCTTGCGCGTAGGTGGTTTATGGATGGTTTCAGGGTGGTTTAGGGTCCACAGTGGACCCGGTACCCCGTCCACTGTGGACCCCCTACCTGGGTCACGCTGGACGGGGTCCACCATGGACCCCGTCCCGTCGTCGGGCTCAACCGAGCTTTCCAGCGCCATCACCCGGTCCAGCACGATCCGGTAGATCACCGTGAAACCGTTCTTGCAGGGCCGCCGCCCGGTCTCGATCAGAATGCCCTCGCGCAGGAAATCGGTGATGGTCCGTTTCACGGTGCTTTCGCCCAGTTCGGTGTGGCGCTGGATCGTGCCCTTGGAACACCAGATGCCCGAGCCGTCATCGCTCGCCTTGTCGGCCAGGAACATGATGATCTGCTTGCGCGCGGCGCTGCCGAAAATCCGGTCGGCGCAGAGATTGGCGATCTTCCAGCTCATGCGCGGGCCTCCGGGAAGGAGGCGCGGCGACGCGTCAAAAGCGACGGATCATACCGCTTGACAGAACGGAAAATGCCGCCGCACCAGCCGACAAAAGCCCCTTTCCGGGTCCGCAAATGGTTTGACAGTCGACCCGTAAGTGCCTGATTTTCCGTGTTGGGTTTGACAGAAATTTCGCCCGTAACCGCCTGACCTTCCATCCACAATTTGGGATTGAAAATCCTCGTGTCGGTGGTTCGATTCCGCCCCCGGGCACCACTTTTACAAAATTCAATCAATGCCTTGCGATGTTTGTCGCCGTGTCGTTCCTCTGTGGTTTTCGGCTGGGGTAGCACTGGGGTATCATTTCAAAGCTATTCTTCCAGATTTCGCTTGAGACGCAAATTACTGCTTCGACGTGAAAGCCGCGAACCGAACCCCACAAGTAGGACACGCCGCATCGAGGTTCCGTAGATCGCGCAAAACGGATTTGCTAAGGAGCGAAGGGAGCGGAATTTAGCCTCCCCGTTCCAAGAACAATAATGGTGCAATGGCTCTTGGCGCGTGTCATGGCGTTGTATAACAAACGCCGTTTGTGCTCATCACTTCCGGTTACGGACTGTGGCCACAGGACGATCACTCTGTCGAACTCTCTGTTTTTTGCTCCGTGGATGGACATGGCCTTGACCTTCGCACTTTTCTTGAAGCCAAGGCGCGTGTTGGTTCTGACTGCATCGGAGACAAAGGAAACCAGTTGATCTTTTTCGAACTCGCTTTGGCCTGTGATCCTATGCAGTCTCCGGACGCGCCGGTCTACTGATTTGACCGCTGGCATTGCCAAGTGATTGTCAAGCAAAGCACATACTTCATCGTATGAAGCTGAGGCTGGAAATCCTAGCACTTCTGTCAGTTCGCCCGCAATGCTGATATCATTGCCTTCCCAACTGACTGAATAAGCCTTGTGTGGCCATGGCCCTTGCTTTTCTGTGACCGTGTTAATTGCGCTCCGTATGATTGTGTTCTTCGAGTCTGGCGTGAGGATTGCAACGTCATCAGAGCCAAGTCTCAATTGAAACGCCAAATTCCATGCGAGCAATCCTGAATTTTTGGCTGTGGCTGGAACTTCCATGTCAATCGGCACGCAAACTTGACCCCCTATCGGCATGCAAAAATAACCCCCTCGGAGCGCTCGGGTAGCTGGCCCGATGCGGTGT